>JANQOL010000011.1 GCA_028289675.1 Pirellulaceae bacterium | reverse complement strand
GGCGAGACATGAAGAGGTTCCATTCGTTAAGGGGCGGGGAGAAGAGCGAGGCGTGTGGCAGTCGAGGCAGCTGTTGGCCTCGACAAGCTGTGATCAAGGCGGCGTCTAGGAGCCGCTATTCGTAAGGCGGCTATTCAGTGGGAGACGAGGTCTGTTGCTTTTGGCGGATATAGTCCGCCAAATCCTGCACTGTTTCTACGTTGACAATGTCATCGTCGATGTGGATCCCGTAATGTTGTTCAATGTCGACCGTCAGCTCAGCCATTCCTACCGAGTCTACGCCGATAAACGCCAGGCCATCGCTTAATTCCGGGTTGGTTCCGAATTTGTCAGCCAGCTGAGACTTGAGTTTCTCTTCGATCGACTCCACGCAGTTCTTCCTCAAGTAGTTGCCAACGATGTTTGTTTGTCACCAGGGGACACACCGGGCCCACAGCTTCGGCTAATTCTAGGCTAAAACACAACTTCTGCGGTAGCCGACATCCTGTTCAAAGCCCAGGAATTTACGGGACGCAGGTGCCTCGGTTGAGCTGCAACACTGGTAGGGGTGGCTTCACCCAGACAAGGCGAAGCTGTTCAGCCAAGCACGGCAGAGGCCATGCTGATAGCTACAAGTCCAAAGAATCAAGCTCGTCTAACAAACCATCCAATTCGTCGGACGGACGCTCGGAGTCACGGTCGGCCAAGCGTTCTTGGACACCTCGCGGTGCCCCCACAGCCTCGCGCCCCGCCAAGATCAGTTGTTCGTCGCGTTCCCTGGCAGCCACCGCGGCAGCATCTTCGTCAGACTCAGGTGCGCCAAACAGCTTGGAGAGGTCGATTTTGAGGCCTCCGGTATCCACCGGCGCACCAGCGATAGCTGGCGTCTTATGCTGAGGAAAAATAATCGCGTTCTGCGGACAAACGCGACTGCATGCCGGACAGCCCTTGCGGCAGTTGTCCGCCTGTTCGACAACAATCGTCTCCAAAGAATCCACGCCGTAGACGCCAAACAGGCAAAAATCGATGCACTCCATACAATTTGTGCAACGACTAAAGTCAATAACCGGGTACCAGCGCCGTCCAGGGTGCTCATCGATGGACTGCACGGCAGCTGTACCGAGCAACTGCGGCGGCGCTTCGGAGACATTTCCGACAAACGTATCGTTGGTCGGCTGCGCAAAGCGCTGTAGCGTCTCCAATGTCAACGGAGAACTAGTGGTTTCATCGGACGCGTCCGGCACAAGCGACACTGGTGCTTCGGCGACGATACGGCGTACTTCGTCGACGAACGCGCCGGGACTGGCCGAAGCGCGAAAATCCAAACAATAGATGTGTCTAGCGGGCCGCGGCTGGCTTTCGATAACACGCTCGTCCTCTCCGGCTTCCTCGTCGAGATTCGCTTCTTGTTCCTCGTCATCTTCCAGCGTCAACTCAATGTGGCCAACTTGCCCTCGAACCCCATTGCGGTCCAACACCCAGTGCGCGGCGCGATCATACAGCCAACTGATTAACACCAGATCGCCAGACACTTCCTGCATGGCTGCGAAAGACTCACCCTGAGGGGCGAGGTCGTAGAGGTGGGGAACACGCAGAACCCGTACTCCAGCAACTCCAGCGGCCAACTCGGCAACTTGCGCTTCCAGTTCGCGTTTTTCGGGATTGCGACTTTGGCCCGCCGAGACAACGACGGTCACGGCACCATGCGGCCAGGCGGTTGGCGAATCAGGCATTGGCTTGCCCTTTAATCGTGCGTTGGGCAATTTCCCAAGCTGCATTCAAGTGTTCCATATAGGCATCGGGCGCAAGTAATTCATCGGTGTCACCGCGCATGTCAAACATCCACCCCGCCTGATACTTATCCAAGTTAATAGCCGTTGGATCTTGAAGCAATGAGTCGTTCAGCCGAGACACCTGTCCGGCCATGGGACTGTATAGACTACTCTCGGCCTTCTTGCTTTCGATAGAACCGATCTCTTGCCGAGCCGAGAGTGTCATTTCAGGTTCGATGGTCAAATCCAAAAAGTAAACGTCTTGTAGCAATCGCACCGCGTAGGCGCTAAATCCAAACCGGACATCGCCGTCCGGCTGGGTTTGGGCCCACATATGATTTTTGCCGTACAGGCGGTCCGTAGGAAACAGAGCTTCGTACTCACCCATGCAGAATACCAGCTCGGCGCTCATGTATAACGCACTCCCTGGTGCTCCTCCTCGAAGAACGCCGGCAACAATCCATCAACCCGCAGTAGCCCCTCGGTGGTCAATTCGATACGGTCTTCATTCCGCCGGACATACTGATCATTTTCGTAGCGCGCCCAGATGTCCCCGTAAACTTCGCCGATGTCCACCCCGAACTTTTCACGGAAGTAGTCGAGCTCCAAGTATCCTCGCTTGAGCAACAAGATCAGTTCGCGAATCAACGCTTGCTTCTTGGTCGGCCTGTACGCCCGTCCCAATGGCAACCGGCCTTCATCCAAACTGCCGATGTACTGATGCCATTCAGGTAGATTCTGGTAGTGCACCCCCGACACATGACCGAACGACGCGATGCCGGTCGCCAGCAGATCGGCGCCTTTCCACAAATTATCTCGGTAACTGAAACTGACTTTGCTCGGATCCTTGATCATCGTGTAAGCCGAGCTCTGCGTGTAGCCAGCGGCTGCGAACTGTTCAAACGCATATTGGACCCACGCACGTTTGGTGGGCCAATCGGCAACCGGAGATTCCTGGGAGTCCTTGAGAATGCCCTCGGAGTAAACGGTATTGAAGGGCAGTTCCATTTGATAAATGGTGACGCTCTCCGGGGACAACTTCAGCGTCTTGGCCACGTTGTCTTTCCAGTTGTCCCAAGTCTCACCGACCATCCCCGAAATCAGGTCGATGTTGACGTTGGGGAATTCGGCAGCCTCAATCCACTCCCATGCTTGCCAGACTTCCTTTGACAGATGCGCGCGTCCGTTTTCTTCTAGTAGTCGGTCGCTGAAATTCTCAATACCCAAGCTCAATCTGGTGACGCCCAGGTCTTTCAGTGTGTGTACTTTGGTTTCGCTGAGCGTCCCGGGCTCGCACTCGAAGGTAACTTCCTCCGCCTTGTCCCAGCTGATGTTGGCTCTCAGCCGATCCACCAAACTGATCAGTTGCTTGGGTGCCAGAAAGCTGGGCGTCCCGCCTCCGAAGTAGACAAATCGAAACGGGCGGCCGCCCATTACTGGCTGTTGGCTGACCAGCTCGATTTCCTTGCACAGCGCCTCCACATAGGTTTCGATTTCTTTGCCATTCTTGCCAGTGAAGACCTTGAAGTAGCAGAACTTGCAGCGCTTCCGGCAGAACGGAATGTGCAAGTACAATCCCAGCGGAACTGGTTGCGGCGGTTCCGCCAAAGCTTGCTGCATTTCGGGTAGATACTCGCGATTCCACTGAGAATACGGCGGGTAATTGGAGATAAAGTAGCTGCCGACGTCGGTCTTCGTTGCTTCAGTAGACATAACTCAGTGGAATTCCGCTTTCGTCTCTCGTTCGCCGACGACGGCTTGACCCGCCAATACCCTCAGACACCACGCCACCGGCATGCGGTTGGCTGCGATCACTGCTTACCGCCGAAGCAAAATATCGAGCCACGGTCGTTGGTAAGTACCAGTTTACCATCCGAGACGGCCGGCGACCCCAAAAACGCACCTTTGACCTCGGTCATCCATTGTTCTTCACCCGTCTGCAAATCGTAACGCAGAATCCGGCCATCGGCGGCCGCCACAATGACGCTGTCACCGGCGATCACCGGAGACGCGTCGGCCCGTTTCCGCAGCACTTGGTTCCAGCGCTGTTTGCCGGATTCAACTTCGATGGCGAATACACGTTTGCGGCTCGTCATCACCGCCAGGCCCTGCGCGACCGCCAGCGAGTTCTTGACCTCGTCAGCCAACTTGGGATCCCTGAACCGCCAGCTGGGCTCGGCCAACGGTTGCTGGGCTTCGGCTGGCATCGCAAACGAGAAGACTTCCCCAGCAAACGTCGGAACGAGCACGCTGTTGTCAAATACGCTGGGCGTGCTGCCAGTCGGCCCATCAATGGCCACCGGAGAACCCAAAGCCTGCCCGGACGTCACATCGATCACATGCAAATGGGCATCGCAACCCCCTAAGAACGTTCGATGTCCAGCCAACGAGGCTCCGCACTGCAGTTGATCACCCGTTTCGTACTTCCACAATTGCTTTCCATCTTTGAAATTCAACCCGTACAGAGTGCCATCCTGCGACGTCACTAAGACCGTCGATTTGTAGAAGTTGGGACTGGAGTCGATCTGCAACTGAGTTTCGAAACGCCAACGTTCTTCTCCGGTATCCGCGGCCAACGCCCTGAGCACACCATCGTAGTCGCCAACAAAAAGCAAGCCGTCGCGATAAGCGGGCGTCGCAACGAAACCAGTGTCCAACTCCTGGCGCCACAGTTCGTCGCCGGTTCGCAGATCCAGCGCCAGAATCCGACCCTCGTGGTCGTTCACGTAGACCTTGCCATCCGCGATGATGGGGCCCGCGTCAAAACCAATGCCGTCCAACCGGACCTCCCACAACAGATCCAGATCCGGCGGCAAGGTATCGCTGGTCGCGCCCGTCCCCTGGGGATTGCCGCGGCCCATCGGCCAGTCCGCGGCATGGATTCCGGACATCATGATCACGACCAACACCCAAGTCAGGCAGCAGCCTTGAAACGCTATCCCAATTTTGCATTTTGCGTTCATGACATTCTCCGATCGAAAGAGCTATCTATTGTTCGAAGTAGGCCTTGATGGGCCCCGCAATTCGCGCCGGAGGGCATTAGCTGGCCTCCAAGCGGTAGGTCTGGGCATACAACTCGCGAAAGTCAGCTTCGGTCAGCGGGCGAGGATTGAATGTCCCCGTCCACTGGCTGGTTGCGTCGGCGGCCAACTGATCCAATGAATCTTCGGGCACGCCCACCCTCGTCAATTCAGTTTCCAAGCCCGCCATGGCAACGAGACGGCGCACAAACTCGGAAAGGGATTCCGAATCGTTGGAGCGATGACACTGACGCCCAAGTTCAGAATGGGCCACATCCCGCCACAACTCCCGATACCAGTCACCGAACTGCTGGCCGTTAAATCGGATGACTTGTGGCAACATCATGCCAACCGCCTGTCCGTGTGTGATGCCGTAGCGGGCCGTCAGTGGATTCGCCAGTGCATGGGCGGCGCCCAACATACTGGTTTCGATGGCCAGGCCAGCGAAGAAAGCTCCCAACTGCATTTGACCACGTGCCTCGATATCGGCTGGATCCTGCAATACTTGAGGCAATCCGCCACTTAACAACTGCCAAGCTTGCCGGCTGTAACACACGCTCAATGGATTCCGACTGGTCGTTACATAAGACTCCATCGCGTGCGACACCGCATCGATGCCCGTCAAAGCGGTCACTGACGGCGGCTGGGTCAATGTGAGCTCCGGATCCAGGATGGCAACGCGGCACGCCGCCCGCTTGTCTCCGCACGCCATTTTCACGTGCGTTTCCGCTTGACTGATCAAGGCGAACGATTGCGCCTCGCTACCAGTTCCCGCCGTGGTCGGCACGGCAATCATCGGCAGTAAATCCTCGGTGGCCTTGCCGACGCCCCAGTAATCCTCCATTTTCCCGCCACAGGAATAGATGAAGTTGATTCCTTTGGCGCAGTCCATGGAGCTGCCGCCGCCCAAGCCAACGATCAAGTCCGGTTGGCACCTCTGAGCGACCTCAACGCCGGCAGCTACGTCGACCGTGGACGGGTTCTCGTGCACACCATGGAAGGCTTCGACCGACAAGCCCGCGCGTCGCAGCGAATCCACGCCACGTTGGAAATGCCCGGCCGCCACGACTCCTTGGTCGCTGACCACCAACGCTCGAGGAGCATTCAGTTCGGCAGCCAATTCGCCGAGCCGCTCGACGGATTGGCGCCCATAAACCAGGCGCGTGCGATGCTGGAAATCGATACTGTCCATGTGGTGCAAATGTAGGTGGTTTCGATGCAAACTCGGCAAGCAATCCAAGGGATTGGAGCTGCGTAGGCAGCACTCTCGCGTCCCTACCCAGACGGTGCCTGGCGGTAGGCTCAGCAACTTATGCCAGCCCCACTACTATTGTGAGCTGCACAGATCGCCTAGCGGAAGGTGGGTTAGGACCGGGCTGGTCCTATTTCGCATTATTCTAACTGGACAGCATCCTGACTGGACAGCGGCAAAGTCGAGCTGTTTTACCAATGCGAAACGCCAGCGGCAAATTCGCGATTCGCGCAGGTACCGCGTCCGTGCGACGCACACTAGAATTCACGCATGCTGCGGGGAGCCCCGCGGAAGCCCCTCAGCCGATCACTCGCAAACCCCAGATCGATGCTCCTATGGACGTAGCCACCGTCACTCCCGCCAGGCTGGCGGCCAGCGTTATTGCCGTTCCACCATTGGCCCGAGACTCACAACTGAAACTAGATACGGAGCAGAATACCCGGCTGGTTCGATTTATCGAATCCGGCGGAGTCTCCACTTTGTTGTATGGCGGCAACGCCGTGCTGTATCACTGCCGTTTGAGCGAGTACGAGCGGCTGCTGCAAATGCTGGTCGACATCGCGGCCCCCGAGACACTCGTTATTCCCTCGGTGGGCCCGGCTTTTGGCACGATGATGGACCAAGCTGAAGTCTTGCGAAATTTTAATTTTCCCACCGTCATGGTGCTGCCCCAGAAAGACATTGCGGATCCAGCGGGCCTCGCAGCGGGTATTCGCCGATTCGCCGAGGAATATGGCAAGCCCATTGTGCTGTACGTCAAACACGATCGCTGGTTGCCGCCAGAATCGATCGGCAAGATCTATCGCAGTGGAGCGATCAGCTGGGTGAAATATGCAGTCGTTCGCGACAATCCGGCTGACGATCCGTACTTGGCTGAAATCTTGCAGCACATCCCACCGGAAATCGTCGTCAGTGGAATTGGCGAACAACCTGCCATCGAGCACATGTGCGATTTCGAGATCGGCAGTTTTACAAGTGGATGCGTTTGTGTGCATCCAAGCAAGTCCATGGACATGCTGCGTGCCATTCAACGCGGCGACTATGAGCAAGCTCAGCAGCTGCGGCAGCAGTTCAGCGGCTTGGAAGATCTCCGCAACGAAATCAATCCCATCCGCGTTTTACACCGCGCCGTGGAATTGGCCGACATCGCCAAGACTGGACCAATGTTCCCGATGCTGGGAGAGCTGGACCCGGACCAAACCGCCCGCGTGGCCGCCGCCGCCAGCGCCCTGCGCGAAATGGCTTAGCTGTCCTTGCGACTCATTGCAGGTAGCCGAAGTCGACACGTCCGCGCATGACACTGGTCAACCGCGGTCGCCTGCGACTAGCTGCGAAACGCAAGCCAACCACACCCGCACGATTCACGATGTCTACGTGGATGCACGCGAGGTCGTTTTCCCACTCAATTCGCCTCACTGCTGGCCGCGCATGAAAGTTTGGATCGACGCCGACGCTGCACCACGTGAGGTCAAGGACGTTGTTTTCAAGGCGGCGCGGCGGCTGAAGGTGGAAACCATCCTGGTAGCCAACTCGCCTCAAGCGCTGCCGCCACACACCCCCAGCGTGTCGATCGTGGTGGTGCGGGAAGGTGCGAACGTGGCCGACCGATACATCGCCACACATAGCCAGCCGGGTGATTTGGTGATCACGGCCGACATCCCTTTGGCAGCCGAATTGGTCACCCAAGAAGTCTTCGTCATTGATCCTCGCGGCGACGAGTATCACGCTGACAACATCGCCAGCCGCTTATCCGTCCGAGACTTTATGGACGACATGCGTGGAGCGGGGCATACCGTTGGCGGCAGTCCACCCTACAGTGCCCTGGATAAGAAAGCCTTCGCAGCGACCTTTGATCGTCTCTTAACCAAAGGCCTTCGCCGTCAGTAGACAAGCTGCGCCAGGAATCTGAGCAGCTCAAAATCGTCAAGCCGTGTGACGCGCTAACGGCGTTCGCGAATTGAATTGAAGTACGCCCGCGTATGATCTTGCTGCGTCTTCGGCAGCGGCGAATCTTCGGACGGCTCCGGGTCTTCCGCGAACGAAGTCAGTACAGCGTCCTGGACGTCGACTTGGGTGGCGCCTTTTCGGTTCTTGCCACCAACTTTGCCAGCGTAAACGGTCTCGCCGCGTTTCATGCGGTCGCGCACACGCGAATCGAAGAAATCGGTATCGGTTTCTTCTTCAGGGCGATCCCCTCTGCCTGCACCTTCCCCCATTCCTTGTCCGGGAAACTGGCCAGGCATCTGCCCCATTTCGCTCATCATCTGCGACTTGCTCTCCGACAGCGTATCCATCAACTCATCTAGATCTTGCAACTCGCGGTCCGACTGGTTCATCTGCTGCATTTGACTTGCCATATCCTGCAGTGCTTCCTGGGCTGCCTGCATATCGCCATTTTTCATAGCTTGCTGGGCCTCGGAGAGCTTGCTAGCCATCTGTTGCATCTGAGCCATCGTGGCCTCCTGTCCCTGCATCTGCTCCAGCTTCCGTTGCAGTTGGGCGGCCTTTTGCATGTCACCAGCCGCTTCGGCCTGGGAAATCTGTTCCTGCAATGCCTGCTTGGCTTGCTCGTGGGCCGCAGCTGCGTCGGCCATCGCTTTCTCCAGCTGCTCCAACTGCTTTTCCAGTTGCTGAGACTGCTTCTTGTCCAGCTCGCCGTTCTTCATCTTGTTGAGCAGTTCTTCGAGCGACTTTTCAGCCTGCTCGAAATCGCCTTGCTTGAGCGCATCAGCCAGTTTTTCGGCGGGCCCAGCTTCGAACTTAGACAAGTTCTTCAAGTTCTTTTTAAGGGCCTCCGAACCACCGATCTCCTCCTTGCGCTTCTTCAACTGATCCTTGATATCGTTCAACTTGGCTAGAGTCTGTTTGGTGTCCAGTTTGGTGTCCTTTTGCAACTTGGCCAGTTCACCTTCCAGCTTCTTGAAATGATCGACGGCCGCCGACAGCCCCTGTTGCTCCGCCTGCTTGCGCTTCTTCTTGATTTGTTCCAACAGCGGCTTTGTCGAGTTCTTGACTTTAGTCAACGACTTCTGATCGACCTGAGCGACCGTCTCCTCGGCTGCCATGTTGGGAACGAACCACAATAGCGCAGCCAACACCGCTGGCAGCAGAGGCATCAACAGCTGGCCATGAAAACCCCAGGCAAACTTGTCGCGCACGTCCATTTTCTCAGCGCGACGGTTGGCATCCTCGGCGAGCGCCTGCCCCAATTCCGTATCGCGATCTTCCGGCGACAAGACCAGGGCGCTCGACAGCCTTTCGCGTAAAGCAAAACGCTGGTCGATCTGCAAGGCCGCTTCTGCCAATGTGGGACGACCAACGAAGGTCAGAAAAAAATTGGTGATCACGGCTACCACCAACGTGCCGCCAATCCAACTGGAAAACCATATCACCGGCTCGACCGGCAGATGCATCAGCTTGGGCAAGACCAGACCTACGATCGCGACCAGTAGCGCCACGGACATAGTCCATGGCAAGTACCCCAAAAATCGCTCTGAAGTCAGCCGTCGCCTGGCAATTCTGGACTGTTTGCGAATCTGATCCATAGTCGTGATTCCTCAAATGACCTTGGCAGCGAGCAAATTGCGTCTACGACAGTATATTGGCTCACAAGCCGCCAATGCAAACTCGGAGTTGGCCAACTTTGCCCGAGGTTTGCTTGTTTTTCGCCGCCAATGTGGGAATTGGCAGCTCGATCGGCTGGCGCGGAGAGATCACCCACCCTCGGAAGGGGCGGCTCCAGCGGTGCTCGTTGCGGCCACCGGTTTCAGAATCCCAGCCAGCCAAGCCCCGACGAACAAAATGGCGGCTACCTGAGCCAAAGCCGGATACACGACTAAGCCCACTACGATGAGCAGTCCTAGTAGTCCCAACAACAATCCGAACTTGCCCTGCCTGATGTCGAGCACCACACCGATTAGGAATGTCAATCCGAAAACGGCGAGCAAACCAATGATCAACGCAACAAAGGGGTTCAATTCATCGAACACTGCAACTCTCCCGACCAATATGGGTTTGAAACGCTGACGGATCGGCGGTCAGTATTGACCTTCCAAGACTGGTACTTGTCAGCCGCGCTTCGTGTAAATCGAAATGACGTGTTAGGCAGGGCACAGACTCGGGATCTGTGGGGCGCCATAATTCTTCTCTTTACAAAGTCCTACAACCTGGGCTTCGACGCAACTGTTCCCATCACAATCGTCAGGATTTGGCACGATGTCGCGATCTCTTTTCCTGCTTGCCGCAGCTAGCCTACTGGGCGGACTGCTAACGACGACGCCAGCCCGAGCTCAGAGCACAACGAAAGGCGGTATGGGGACCACCTATGGTTTCCAGCCCAAGTCCCGAAACCCTGTCGAAGTTGGCTTGGTCCGCTGGGGTCGCGATTTCGAAGCCGCGCAGCGCGCCAGCCAGTCATCGGGCAAGCCACTACTCGTTCTATTTCAGGAAGTGCCAGGCTGCGAGGGCTGCCAAAAATTCGGCCGCGAAGTGCTGTCTCATCCGTTGATTGTGGAAGCCATCGAAGACGAGTTTGAACCCGTACTGGTCTTCAACAATCGTTCGACTGGTTCCGACGCGGCGTTGATGAAACGATTTGGCGAGCGAGCTTGGAATTACCAGGTCGTTCGCTTCATGGACGCATCCGCCAACGATCTGATCCCGAGACAGGAACAAGTGTGGACAACGCCGCGCGTGGCTGCCCGGATGGTAGCCGCATTGACCGCCGCCGAACGTCCAGTTCCCAAGTACTTGGAAACCGTCGCCGTTACGGCGGATCCCAAATCCTTGGGAAGGGCAGCCTTTGCCATGTCGTGCTTCTGGACCGGCGAATACGAACTTGGCGCGATTCCTGGAGTCGTCGCCACCGAAGCCGGTTGGGGGGAAGGCCGCGAGGTTACGTTGGTGGTGTTCGACCAGAAGCCAACCAACTTGGCCAAGGTCACGC
>JANQOL010000427.1 GCA_028289675.1 Pirellulaceae bacterium | reverse complement strand
CTGCCACCAGTGAACTCGAGATGGCGCAGACACAGATATTCGGTCCTGCCCTGCTCGCCGACGTTCACCACATTCTGCTTTGCGTCCGGTCGGGTGATCACGGGAGGGTGACTAGCGTCCGCACCCACAATCCAAATCGGGGCATCCGACGTGCCGCGAACTTCCAAGTTGAATTTCTTGGCAATCGAATAGCGGCCAGGATCGATTTCAAGTCGATCACCTGGCGCGAGTGTGGCCAGCATTCGCTGCAGTGCTTCGCCATTCTGCTGAGCTGTTTTCTGCGGATCGTATTCCAGAGTTCGAACTCGTGTAGGAGTCGCATCGGCCCACGCCGGTGAAGTTCTTCCAATGGACCACGGTGGTTCGTTGGCTGCAGAAACGCAGCCAGCCACAATCCATGCTGCAAATGCGATGCACGTCAGTCGAGTAGTGCTCATGAGAGTTCCCTTCGGATCCAAATTGCCTGGCGCTATTTTACCCAGGATGGACCGGATGCGGCTTGTTTCCTTGAAACAAGGATCCACAAAGCGCAGCGGCGAGCGCTTGGTGCATCATGAGCGCTCGCTTGGCGCACCTGTGCGGTTTACCGGCTACCGTATCCAGGTGCGCTGACCACGGTGGCGGTGAGCTGAACGAACATTTGTGGAAGCTAAGGCTGCCCAAAACAATTGTTGCCGGTGCGCCACCCGCTTTTTTTGCGAAAAACAGAGCGTTGAAAGAACGTCTTGCCACGTGTTGTGTCTCATCTCTGCGGGGCATTTTTTGCGTCCGCTAGATTTCCATGCATTCGCCGATTGAACCCAATGACACTGCCCAAACGAAACCGCCGAAACGTCCGAGTTCGCGGCACTGACTACCATTGGGTCAAGGGCTCGCGTGGAGATAACGGGCGTGGCGTGGCCACGGTGCAACAGGCCAGCGGCACAGGGTCGCGACTGATGATCGATCCCTATGGCACCATTCTTGGCGAGAACATCCGGCCTGCCATTGAGTTCGCGCTCGATCATGGCTGGCGATCAGCGGAATCAGGCCCTCCATTTTGGATTGGCTATTCGTTCACGCCCCTGCACCCCGCTTGTTTCGTTCTTCGTTCGCCACAAGATCCGCCATTTTGGCAAGATCCAAATCGAGAACACTTGTTACGACAGGCTCGTGATCGCTGGGACCAGCGCATGTTGGCGGACAGGACGGAGGACGTAGAATAGGTTGGGTGCCAGACGTTGTTCAGTACGTCGAGAATCAGCTCCGAAAGCACAGTAACAATCTGACTCTATGAACCTTGCCGGACGAATCAGTCTCGTTGTTGTCTTGCTGTGCGGTTTGCTGGGCGTCAGTTACGTTCTCAGTCTACGACCCTACACGGTCACGGCTTATCGTCAATTTGACAACTACACCAATGGCAAGCGAGTCCGCTTCGTCTGCTCGATCGTCAAGAAATCCGGGTCGACAACGCGTGTCGAATTTGATGGTCAACGAATCCGCTTGGAATTAGATGATTCGGATCAAGTCGATGGCTTGCAGCCTGGCGCCATCGTCTACGCGACTGGCCGCCTCCGGCGTTCGTTCCTGGATCCGACCTTGATCACGTTGACGAATGCCCGAATCGATCCGGTGGAACCGCGCAAAGTCACGCTGATGCGGAACACAGCCATCAACCCAACCCGCTGACATGGCTGCCACCATAGCACACCAGGCAGGACTCGAACCTGCATTGCAAAATCAATAAAATGTTCGCCAAAATCAGTACTCGGTGGAGTTGCTAGGTCTTTTTTCTACGCCGCTTCTTAGGTGTCCTCGTTTGCGTGACTGACTCATTGTTTCCAGTCGTCTTCTTTGCGGGAGTGTATTCCAATCCTAAAATCCGCTCGTTTTCAAGTCGGAGATCTGACATTGCTGAACCGTTCCCGCCGCGAACGTTCTCGCTATCTTCAGGCAGTAGTGCTTCCACAATCAGGCCTGAGTCTATCCACGTAGAAATATAGACAACTGCGTCTCGTACTGGCGTTTGCAACTCGTTACGGCGAGCTTCATCCATGTCAGATGCAAAGTCCGCAAATATCTGATCACGGATCTTGTCGACTTCTACGGCGACTAGTTTTTCACAAGTCGTGTCGAGTCCATCTGTTACTTGCGATTCGTATGCTCTATCACTGAGTTCCAGTTTCAGTTTTTTGATCTGCAGAACAGTTTTGTAGAGTGCAACAATACGTTCAATAGCGACTGAAATCGCAGCGGCAGCCACCGGTGCACATTCCAAAAACAGGTCAAAACTACTTGAATCAACGGACGCCAAAGCGATTTCTCTTGTCTCTGCGCCAGATCCCTCGACCAAGTGTCGGAGGTGGCGATTTAGTCTCGCCAATTCTGAGTTCATCTCCTCAAGACTGCGAAACGCAGTACCCGGGAACATGAATGCAATTCGTCCGGTCTTGGAGTCGGAGTAAGGAGACTTTGATTCGCAAAGTTTTCCGCAAGCTTCAACAAAGTGGTCGAGCAGCAGAACGCCCTTAAACAGGTAGCTCCTCCCGTCTCCACCAATAGCGTCTCCCTCAAATAAAGTTTGTTGAAGAGCATCTGGGGTTATGAAGCTGAATGACTTCAGAGTCTGGGCTTGTGCAGGTGTCCATTCCTGCCGGTGGAACTCAAATGAATAATTCCGCAACGCAGCAGTTATGTTCTCCGATGTGGCTCCGCTGCCCTTTGCAATGGGCATCAACTTGGATTTATTGAGTTGCTCTTGAAGAATCAGCGCAACCTCACGCAAACGTGATATTAACAACACGATACTCCTGGTAAAAATGCGCAATATAGATGCATTGCCGCGAGAAGGCAAGCTTGTAGTATTGTGCGACACCTTCCGGGGTTGTGACACTGACAAAACTCACTGGGAAGGACCCGCTAGACCGGCGGTTAATTCACCGACGCGATGTCCGGGACCACCGGTGGCACTGAGTTGTTCCCGGCTTGATTCGAGTACGCGTCCCTGACGAGTGTGTCAGTCGGCTCTTGTACGTCAAGTTGCTAGAAAGAGTGACCGTCCACCAGTAGTGACGTGGACGTAGTCACCAGTGTTCGACGTCAACGATACTCGTTTCGCATTACCGCTGCCGACGCGTTACCTGATGCTGATTCGCTAGTCGCTGTAATGACAGACGTGGTCTTGGCGAGAAAGATATTCGGTTGCAATGCTTTGCTTGGCCAAAAACGAGAGTATGAACTTCAGCAGGTCGTCACTTTTCGAAAACGAGTTAAGTAAGGCCGGCTCGCGTCCAGTAATGTCCACCGAACAATGTTCGTAAGGATGGAGATACATCGGTGAGTAGCCAAAGGGTCTATGCCCTCCCAGATGGTTCAGACAACCTGCCAGCTGTGTTATCATGCGTGTCTAGATTTATTTGCGCGCAAATAAACACGTTCAACTTGCGCGGCGCAGATTAATAATGAGTTCGTCTCTATGACTGCCAACTACACACAAAATGACTGACTCTTCCCGCAGCCTAATATCGCAAGATACCATCGATCGAGGTGCGATCGCAGCGGCAGTGGCCGACCTGTTTTCACCGCTTACTGAAATCGCAGGTGCTATTGGCGACCAGGTGCGCGTTTATCGGGAATTGAACCTTAAAAGATCACTAGCGAGAGCAAAAAAAACAGCTGAAGAAGAGGGGATCGAGCTGTCACCACCGCCGCTGAAGTTTCTTGTTCCGTATATGGAACAATGTTCACTTGAGCCTGATGATGATGAAGAGCTTGCGTCGATGTGGACGAATCTGTTGGTTTCATCTGCAACGAAGTATGAATCTGAACACAATCTCTTCCTCAGGATTCTTGGTGAGATGACATCAAACGAGGCCAAGGCTCTCCAGTACCTAGTTCGCAGCGAGGCACACGAGGATTACGAAAGCAGGCAGTTTATTGGGGAAGTTGAGAGTGACTGGCGCGATTCATACCTATATATCGCTATACGCGATATCATACAACAGCGTGAAGAACAGCCCAGTTCCGAGCAAGACTTTGCCGAAATCGAGGAACAACTTCGCATCGAGCGTCAAACACCGGGTTCAATTATCAGCTACTTCTCCGTGTCAAAAGGCGTAAAAAACGAATTCCCGTACGAAAATGCTTTCGACGGAGGAAGGACACGAATAGACGATGACTTTAACAGCATTTCCTTTGCAATGCTGAAGAGCCTGGGACTCATCAATTTTTACCAATCGTCTGAGCTTTGGTTTCCTCCCTACTGCTTTGAATTACATACATGGTACGTAACGGAACTTGGCGCACGTTTCTATCAGTGCTGCACGCTTACGGACGGATGGATTGAAGGCGGAAACTCCAAGCATGGTACAACACCAAATGCTAAATTCGAAGTCGCTTTCTCTTTCCCTGGGGAACACCGTTCTTTGATCGAGGGTATTGCTGAGTGTCTGGCAGAGCGGTACGGAAGACCCAGAGTATTTTACGACGAGTATCACCAAGCTCTGCTGGCAAGGCCGAACCTAGATGTCTTTTTGCAAGATATCTATCGAAGCAAATCACGGCTTCTGGTTGTACTGCTCTGTGAAGAATATCAACAGAAAGAGTGGTGCGGAATCGAATGGCGCGCGATCCGAGACATCATGAAATGCAAGGCCGATTCACAGATAATGTTCCTGAAGAGTGGCAACCCGGATGTTGAGGGTGTGTTTTCGATCGACGGATATATCGATGTTGCGAACCATAGTGAAGCTACAATCGCGTCAATGATCCAGGAAAGAGTGGCAGGACTAAGACAAAGCTAAACTGACAAAAACCGGACGAACAAAGCGATGAACACGAAGCCGCCGATCCTACGTTTCGCCGATTGAAAGTCGATCGCGGCGGCTCGGTTATCGCAGACGTTATCCGCCTGTTGTGTGTAAGCGCTCAGCAGCGGCATGTGCTTGGTTTTAGCTGAGCAGTTGCCTTCTGAGCTTTCTTCGTCGGGCGGCGTTGTACTGCTTGCGGTCCGCTTTAT
>JANQOL010000416.1 GCA_028289675.1 Pirellulaceae bacterium | reverse complement strand
ATGCAATGGCACCGGATTGCCGCTGCGCACCTTGGACGGGAAACGCCGGGAAAACCATCCCCTGAGGTTCATCCGCATCTAGCCAGTTGTCGGGTGTGTGCCGGGCCTGGAACAACACCGCTTGCTGCTCTCCGGCAGGTATGGCGTGAGGCAAACGTACTCGAATTCTTGTCCCTGCATCGACGGTATAGCGCTCAAATTCCAGATCTGTTTGATCGTCCAACTGGACGTTCAGGACGCTCCACTCACGTGGCGCCAGAAAATCGAAGTAAAACAAAGGCTCGTGGAGTGGGACGAGCGAAAAACCACCGCGCACTTCAATTCCACGATCACTGACCGTGGCCAGTGTACTGGCGCTGACGTTGAAGGCTGCCTCGGGCAAGTTGAGATCGGCCGACAAAGTGTGATTCAAACCGGTGGCATAGAAGGCCGCCACGGTTCGCACAGCAGGCCGGCCCGGCTGTGCACTCAGCAATTCGTTGGGCAGCGCCCCGTTTAACAGACGGCTGTCAACAGGCAACAAACCTGTGGCCTGAAGGTTGGAAATTCGCAAGCGCTCCTCGGATAGTACTCCCACGACTGCGGCGTAGCCATCCACGTCTTCCGGTAAGAGCGTTGGAAGACGCCATTCAGCGGCGCCACCGGGGCCTTGATGCAAACGTAGGTGGACGATAGCACCAGAGGCCGTTGGTGTTCTCAGTTTCACCGTCAGCAATTTGTGTTGGTCCAATTCATCAACTTCCCAACGGCTAAGCAAGGGAGATTCCACTGAATTGACTTGCAAGTCCTTGGCCAAGCGAAATTGAAACTGGTCAGTGGCACCACTGGTTACCGTCATCGACATGGTCGCATGAATTTGCCGATAGGCCGCGGTCAGTTCGGCGAAAAGCACGCCGCGAGTCATGACTGTGGAACGCTTCCGCAATTTGCGGTTGTTTAGGCTCATTACCACGGACATGACTTGATCCTGTGGCAGTAATTCGAATCGCGTCGTTTCATTGGTCGAATCAACTTGCCGAGACAACACCGAAGCCCCAGATTTGATCTCGACGTTTCCCGGAACTTCGATGGAAAACCGATTGGTGGTCGCGTAGGGTAGCCGTACTCGCAACGTCTGCCGCGCGGAGTCGGTCTGCAGCGCGGTCACCAATGTTAGTTGCACATCGTGAATGCCTGCATCTTGAATGAGCAGCTTGGGTGGCTGGCCGGTTTCCTGAATCAACCTTGCCGGTTGCCCATTGACGCTCGCCGATTGGATTCCGACATGAGCAAACGTCAGAGGTATGGCGTGAAGCCCATCGGCCAGGACCTCGACTTTCAGTTGCCCTGCAATGACGGCTCGACCTTCTTGCAGGTCGCCAACATATTCGGCCGCGACCAATGAGTGGGCAATTGGTAGTTGTTCAATTTCCGGCGCCGACGCGGCTTGCTTGAGGGCTTCGTATTCGCGGCGCATCATAAAGACATGATGAGTCTGCTTTCCGAGTAGCGCTTGTAGCTGTTCAAACGGAACATACAGCTCGCGACCGGGTGTTCCCAAGTGCGCGTCACCTCCTCCCGCTTTCAAAGACACATGTTGGTTGTCTGCTTGCGCTCGCAGGCTGGCATGGGGTAGCGCCACGAATAGGACCGTCTGGTAAATCAATAGCCGTGCGATGAAGCTACCTAGAGCACTTTTTCTTTTGATGTGGCACGTTTTCGACGGCATGAACAACCACCAGCGTTGGTGACGCGGGCCAGGTGCCGGTGCGATTCGCACTAGGGCCGCAGTTGATCTGTATATTCGTTGTTTACGCATCGCGATCCTCCTGTTCGGAGTCTTGCTCATCGACCGGCTCACTGCTCGTCTCTTCGTCCGCCGCATCTTCGTCCGGCCCGCTCGTTACGATCGTGCCACCACTCCGGCGGACTTCCACGAACTCTGGATCGTCAGGATGTGGTGTGCCATCGGTCGGCGAAGTTGAACTGGCGGACGACCATCGGTTCCATGGCACTTTTTTGGCGATGTGGTTCGCCGACCAACCGCACCAGGCCAGCCCCACCATGATCAGGCCAGCGATGGTGGGTAGATTCAGCAGTTGCCGGCCCAACGTTGGAGCGAAGACGCCGCAGGCCACGGTAGCTATCAGCAAGCCCGTTGCGACGGCGAATTTCGTTGACCAAGAACTCCGCAAAAACATCAATCCGATGGCGAAGCAAACGGCCACGACAGCCAGCGCCAACGACCGTTCATGCAGTCCTGAAATTCGCAATGCGCCGTCGGGCGGCCCCTCAGGACGCAGCGCCGAATACAGATACATCTGCCCGTCCGTTTGAAATGCTGGACCTGGCGGATGGGAGATGCCTTGGGACACCCACTCTGCCAGTTGTTTGTCGGATTGGTTTGGAGCGGGCAGCCAACGAAACAGATTCGATTGTCGCCAATCAAACTCTTGGGTCCACGGTCCAGCCACATTTAGCAACGTGAATTCCTTGGGAAGGAAAACCGCAACGTACACCTTCTGCACGGCAGGGTCTTCTGGGAATTCAGGCACTTGAATCGACTGTTGGTCGCCGACTAACGTGTAGCGCAAGTCCAACACAAAGCTATGCTCCGGATCCACGCCAACCAACGGCACGTATAACAGTTGTTTTTCGCCGCGTTCCAAGGTCACCGAGCGGCCGTTGAGCCTGGCAGGTTGACTGGCAAACTGAGCGCCTTCAGGCAAGCGCAGAGCCAGGCGTTGCCGGGCGCTGCGCAGCCGATACAGAGCTTGGATCGATTGTTGCTCGCTGCGGGTGACTACCGAACGCACCAAGGCCCGCTCGATGCTAGTGCGTTTGACGTCCTCCAATTCATAGCGGGTGGCCTGCAACGTTAGCTGCCAAGCATCGTGGAATTCTAGCGCCACGGCGGCGTTCGGCACCCTTGAATCTGGCATGACATCGCGCGTGGGATCGATGGGACGCAGGCCTTCACGTGCGCCGGTGGGTTTTACATCCAGCGTTTCGTTCTTGGTGACCACGATCTGCCCCCAGGCACGATCCGTGCCTTGGGGGATCAGCCTGGGAATGGCGACATCGATGCTAGCTCCCACTTGCAGTTCGTCGATTGGGCGTTGCCATCTGAGCGAGATGACTTGT
>JANQOL010000414.1 GCA_028289675.1 Pirellulaceae bacterium | reverse complement strand
TGGTGAATGTCGTCCAGTCCCATCTTGCGTCGCCGCAAGTCGAAGTACTGGTGAACCGCCGGCAATTGACTGCGAACCGAGGTAATAAGGCTGTCATAGACGGATTCTGGCACGTTGTCGGGAAAGAGCGCGGCCGCCAGACTGGATGAATACCGGCGGGCTTTGGCGTAGTAGACGTCCGTATGAATGCTGCCGGCCAGCGTAGACGCCAGTGTGTTTTCATGCGCTTCAAACTGAGCGTAATACTGATGGAAGGCAGAGCGCCGGACGTCGCGCGACGGAGAAATTAGGAATTGGCTGAACGTCGCATTGGTCAGTTCGGTAGGTCTCCCGTGCTCGTCGGCCAGCGAGCCGAATTTCAAGTCCGCGTCATTCAACTGGCGAAACGTCTTGCTGGCGGTTTGCGCCATTTCGCCTTGCAGCGCCAGTAGAGCTTCTTCGGAGTCGTTTAAGGTGTGCTCGCGATAGCGATTGATGCGTTCCAAAGCCAAGCGAAAGTCGCTCAAGATCGGGGACGCCAGGTATTCTTGCATCAACTCCGCAGGGATGGCCAGAATTTCGGGACGAAGAAAGCTAGCTATTTGTCCGGCGCGCACGGCCACATTTTGAAAGCGGGCTACGAGAGCTTGGTAGGTGTCATTGGCCTGATCTTCGGCGGTCTTCAAGAAAGCGTAGGTACCAAGCCGCTCAGCCAGTTGATCGATGCGCGCGTCAAACTGCAGGCATTCGAGAAGCGCTTCAGGGCCGTCGGACAGTTTGCCGCGGAAGTCCTCATAGCCCGCGATATCCTGTTCGAACTGCGCGAAGTCTTTTTCCCAGCTGGCGTCACTGTCGTACAAACTGGACAGGTCCCAGCAGTCATTTGCAGGCACTTCACTACGGGTGGGGACTCGAGTCACCTCGGCCACTTCATTCATCGTTCAGGTTCCTTCGGGTGAACTTGGGTGGGAACTGGCTTGTGGCAAGCTCATGCAGCAACAAACGGCCACGGTACCGTAACTGGGCGTGTTCGCAATGGGTGGTCGACCGGTGCGAGCGGCTCGGTGTTTTCCATGAGAGGTCAGAAATTCCTTGAGAGGTCAGAAAACTGCAGAAGTCTAACGTGAGTCGAACACGAAAATGCTCGAAGCGCAGCGATTTGCCCGGGAACTGGCCACCCGCGGGAATCTGCCAGCGAGAACCTGCCAGCTGGGCCGAAGACTCGGTTGGCGGCCAGTTGACGGTGCCAGTGTTTGGACTGGCGGTGGGCCGCAAGAATCTTCGCGGCGCCCAATGAGGGCGGCTGCTACAATAGCTCCACTACAAATCGACAACGTGCTCAGTTCCGAGTACCAGCTCTACACTTACAACACAGGGGAAACACAATGACCGTGCGTGGTTTCACGTTCCTGAGCGTCAGCCTATCAGCGAGTCTGCTGTGCGCGCAATCCAGCACTGGGCGAGTCCATTTGCCGCCTTACGTGCCGGGCCAATCCGGGGCTGTTCTCGTTTTTGGCGGGATCGAATCGGCGCGAACCGATTCGGCACCGTCCAATCTCCAAGCGACGACACCGCCGAAACGAGCTGGCATCATGAGTCCGATCAGTGGAGGACCGGCGTGGCGATCGCCGGTGAAAGGCTCAGTCCCTGTAGCGGTCCAATCGGGCGGAGTTGCAAATCGTGTTCCACCCCCGGCAGTGACCGCTCCAGACAGCGCCCCACAGCAAGGGCAAGTCGACGTCCGTGTTCAGCTGCGACCGGTGGAAGCCGAGCCACCCAGCTCCCAACGCAAGCGTCTCAAGCCCCCGCATTCAGGTCCTCAGCATGCCGGACCGCAGCCTTCCCGTCCTCCCGCACCTGCTCACCAACACGCCGGTCCTCAGCATGCGGGCCCTCAGCACGCGGATCACGGGCCTGGCGGTCGGGCTCATCCCCACTCGGGTCCCGCTCAGCATCCTGGACCGAACGACTGGAGCGGCGGTCGGGCTCGAATTCGTGGGCCAGTCTATGACGGGCAACCCCATGAGGGACGTGATGCCGAGCCTTTGCAACGCCAGATGGAAACTCTTGACCAACTGCTGTCTTCCGAAGTTGTGCAGCGAATGATGGATCTCATGGAGCAAAATCTGGAACTGAAAGCTGAGATGAAAATCGCTCAGGCGGAGTGGAAAGTGAAGCAGCAGTTGATGGAATTGGAAATGAAACGCGCTCAGTCCGACGTTGCAAGCAAGATGGAAGAGGCGAATGTGGCGGTGAAGGATGGACATAAACAGGTTCTGGAAGCCCGTCGCTTGCGAGAAGAAGCGGAGCGGGAGATGGCGCGGGTTCGCGAGATGCGAGAGCATGCGGAAGCACAGATGAGTGAAGCTGCCGAGGTATTTGAAGCCGCTCAAAAGGCTCCCCGGGAACATGAACGTGAGCTGGAGCGATTGCACGACGAGCATCGAGCTCACCGCGATCGCATGAACGCTCTGCACGAACGGAATCGAGAGCTGGAACATGAACTGGAAAAAATGCTCATAGCTCGCAAGCAGTTGCAAGAGTTGGGCGCCGTCAATGCGGACATGAAAGCCGAGCTAGCCCGTTCCGAAACCACCAAGGCTGAATTGGTGCACCGAGCTCGGCTGCTAGAAGCCAAATTGAAGGAAATGGACAATTTGCGGGCAGCGCATGAAGCCAGGCATGAGCAGAACAAGGATCTGGAAAAGGAACTGGCGGCGATCAACGCGAAACGCTTGCAGATGGACAAAATGATGGCAGCGGCCAAAGAGAAGATGAAGGCCGTAGAAGTTGAGCGCAAGCAAAACCAAGCGCTTGAGCAACGCGTCAAGTCCTACGAATCGAAGCTGCGAGATATGGAACGCAAGCTGGCTTTGGCACACCGCGAGTTGGAGGCGCAGCGGGCCAAAGCCGGGCAGCCATCGGCATCCAAACCGCCATCGGATTCCAGCTCACGTAGTCGTGGCAAAGACAGCGAGGCTGCCAGGCGGCTGGGACAGCGGCGAGCCATGGCGCTTCGGGAAGCTCAACGCAGGGGAGCCGCTCGACGAGAAGCGGAAGAGCGAGAAGCGGAGAAACGGCTAGCTGCCATGAAGGAAGCCGCCGAGAAAGAGGCTGCAAGAAAGGAAGCGGCGAAGAAGGAAGCTACGAAGAAAGGCGATAAGGCGGATGAGCAGAAAGCGCATCCCAAAAAGAAGAAGTCGCATAAGAAGCGTGGCGATGAAAACATCGCGGCTTGATAGCCACTAGTGCGAGCCAGCTGGACCTATCGCCCGTACGGTTTACTACTTACCAAAAAAAGCCGGCTTCCGATGGAAGCCGGCTTTGTTTTTGGTTCAACGATAATCCTCTTACTGACGCCCTTCCTCTTCTTGCGTGGTGTCGCCAAAGATCAGGAATGGCAGACCACCCGCAGCGGGAGCCTGATTGTAGACGTAGTCTGCGTCCAGGGCTTTTTCAATTCGCTGCTGGGCTTCGTACAGGTGGGCCTTGGTGTAGGCATCCAGATTCTCCCCACCGGCCTCAAGGATCTTATTCACGTCCGAATGGATGCCGCGTAGCTCCATGACACACAAGTTCGAAATCGCTTTGTAGGCGGCGGACGAACCATTGCCGGGCAAAGTCAGATCAATCAGCCGCTCCATGTGCTCGCGTTGCAAATTGCGCCGCAAGCTGCTGATCATTGGTGAGCGAGAGGTGTACTCTTCGTCTACCTCACCATCCAACTCGCTCCAAATTTCGCCCGTGATCGACTCCAACAACTCGGGTAGCGAAAACGCGTCTTCGTCCGCTGGAGTGCGGAACTCATTGTCATAGACGCGGCGCAGCGTCGTCGAACGCATCAATTGCGTTAGTGCGGAAGACTGCACCGAGAGAATACGGTCGTGGACGGGCCAGGCCGGATCCTGACCGAAACCGCCAAAGAAATCCTTGGTCAATCGAGCGAGCAATTCGGGTGACAGCGAATAGGCTTCGTCGCGGAACGTGGATTCCAGGACAAATTGCAACGCTTCTCGCTGGGTATCGGCCGGTACGACTTGGATCGGCAGTCGTTCTTTGGGATCGCCCTTCTTATCGCGATTGATAAACGCCCCGCCTACCCAGTTAGCCATCATACCGATACTGCGTAGTTGCAGATTCAAAGTCAGCTCGTAACCCTCACGTGCTTTGGTCCAGCTGTCGCCATCCTTCACGTAATTGGTCATCAGCTTCTTGCGAAAACGTTCGATCAGCAGAGCTTGCTCGCGGGCATAGTCGATTGGATTCTTGCTGAAGTCGTAACGACGTGCCAGCGGGTCCGGCCCCGAAGTGTCTTCGTCGGTCGCAAACTGCAACTCGGGCTCACTGACTCGGCTGAGGATCTTGTCAAAGTCCTTTTCAAAACTGTAGCCATACTCGATGGCCCAAAAATCGTAGGGACCGATTTTGATCATCGCGTAGTCACCTTGGATCTCACCCTGTTCCAGTCGCAGGTTGATCGGAAGGTAGTCCATGACGGAGCCGGCCAGTGGTTTTTGGCTCTTGACATCTGGACTGTTGATTTCCTCCAAAGTCAACACACTGCTAGCCTTGAAGTTGTGTCGCAGCCCCAGCGTGTGTCCAACTTCGTGAGCGACGAGATCTGCCAGCAACGGACCAATAAAGGACTCGGGCATGCCGTCCAATTGGGGTTCTTTCTTTGCCGGCTTCTTCTTTTCTTCGGCGTCGCCCTTGTCCTCCGCATCTTTATCGGCTGCTTCCTTGTCTTCTTTGGAGTCGCCGTCATCGGACGCGTCGGCATTTGCGTCGTCCTCGTCTTCGTCCTTGTCGTCGGCCTCATCATCCTTCTTGCTTTTCTTCTTCTTGTTCTTCTTGCCGGGGCCAGCTGCCAGGCCATCTTCGCCAAACAGCACATCGGGGCCCATCGCCAAGATCATGCGCATGACGGAAGTGTCGATGCGGCGACCAGTGGCCGCCATGCACATGCCGTTAACTTGACTGGTCCGTCCAACCAATCCGTCGAGGGGATCGTCACCCAGCAAGGTCGTTTTCAGCTGAGCGGCGGCCACGCCGGCATGAGGTTGTGTAAGTTGCGAGCGGATTTTGGCGGACACATGCGGACGTTGGCTGGGTTCGGCAAATCGTACTCGAGGATCCCAATTCGGGTGTTCACCTAACCAAGCAATTGTTTCGGCACTCATGCCCTGCATGGCCAGTAGCGGCATGTAGTCGCTGAATTCTTCGTTGAAATAGCGAATCCAGCCGTCGGTGAGGACAATGTCCGCATCCAAAATCTGACCCGTTTCAGGATGGACGCGGCTGGGTCCGATAGCCGTGCTGATGTTGTTGTTCAGCCAGCGAATGAAGTTGTAACGAACGTCCTCAGGGTCCTTGTCCATGTGGGCCCCGGTGGATTTGTCTTGATAGTGCACGACAATGGCGTCGGAGATCCCGACTTTTTCAAACGCGTCATTCCAGTACTCGACACCTTGCTTCACCCAACGGCGATAACGCACGGGAGTGGTGTGTTCTAGATAAAACGTGATGGGTTCAACCGGAGGTGACACTGCCAGCGAAGGATCTCGCTTGCGCAAGTGCCAACGGTTGATGTAGTTGATTTCGACTTCGTCTTCCTGATACTTGCCGTAATCGGAATACGAGGTGGTGAAATAACCGACGCGTTGATCAGCCACGCGTGGCGAATAGCCAGTGTTGCTGGGAATCTCGCTGATCGAATAGTAGAGCGTCTGCAGAATGCCAGTGCTATTTGGCAGTTCAAACGCCATCTCAATATTCTTGGGGAATGCCTTCGCTTTGACTATCTTCGCCAAACCTGGATTGCGACTGCGTCCATCGAAGCCAAAAAACGTGGCTGCTTTGCCTACCAAGAGCGCGTCACCGTCGATGACAGGTCCGCCGCGCGGAGACAGAGTGATGATTGGCATGTCTAGCAGCACACGACCGGTAAATAGTCGGTTTACCGAATCCCTCGATTCCGTATCTCCTCCAGAGCGAATGCCGGTGTTCGGAGAAATCAGAGCCAGCCGTCGGTTGTACTGCCGCCATTGAACGTAATAGTCTCCAGCTTGCAGGCCGGCAAATTGCTGGCCGCTGGCTACCGTAAGGCCGATAAAGTACTTCTTGCTCGCGAAGCTCTTGGGCAACTCAAGCAGCACCTGCCCGTCCGACTTCTTGACGTAAATGGTGTACATCGATGAAGGTTCGTCGGATGGCGGTTCAACTTTTGTGTAGCCTTCCGTAACCTTGGAGAAATCCGGGTAATCAGCGGCTAAAGCGCTGGCTGTACAGTTGGCAGCAACGCAAAGCGCGCCCACAACAATCGATCGCCATGACATGGGCCAATGACCTTTCTTGAATCGACTCGGGAAAAGAGCTGTCTGCATGAACCTGCTTCGTAAATCAACACTTGAAAGCTAGTGTTCGAGCAAATAGATGGGGAGAGATCATTGGTTTTGGCCAACGAGTTCACCACTATTCCTACGCTCTAGACTAGCTGGTAACGGGTCCGCCGAGAGGCACGGCCACGCTTTGAAGCCCCACGGAAGACAAACGGGGTAGGCTGTAGCGATTGTAGCACTTGTGGGGCACACGCAATCTAGGCCAGCATTCTATGATAACGACCTGCCGGTGGGTGTGCCATCGTCCCGCGTCCTCTCCTGCCTGCCTCGGACCGCGGAAGCATGGCCTGTGCTGCCCGCGACGGTGTGCGTATTCGTTTCGACGAAAACAGGTACCATCCCTAGAGCATTATCGCGGGTCGCCCAGCCGGCACCTGGATTGTTGGCTTCGGATCGTCGGTAACCGAAAGAAGTGACATAGTCTCTTGATGAACGAATTGGTTACGCATCGCTTTGAACACGAGCTAACCTAGAAACGTGGCCCGTCCTGGGCCAAGCGCATCCACGGACACAGGTCGACTAGGGATCGGTTCCGTCTGCGTAACGCGTGCCTAATCTCACTAATGACCACCAAGACCGCTTCACTGATGACCGCCAAGACCTCGAATTCGCAATCCTGGGCTGTAATCGGTGGTGGCATGCTCGGGATGACGCTTGCCCTCCGCTTGGCTAGACAAGGCCAGCGAGTGACGTTGTTCGAAGCGGCTCCTAGCCTGGGTGGATTGACCAGTGCCTGGCAGATCGGCGATGTCACCTGGGATCGGTTTTATCACGTCGTGCTACTGTCCGACTCCAACCTACGGCGACTGCTGGAGGACTTGGACCTCGAGAGCGAGCTGGAGTGGGTGACTACTCGAACCGGCTTCTACGCCGATGGCCGGCAGTACTCTCTGTCCAGCTCCTGGGACTTTCTCAAGTTCCCCGTGCTCAATCTCTATCAAAAATTTCGACTGGCTACGACGATCCTGTATGCAGCTCGCTTGAAGCAGAATCGCAGCTTGGAAGCACTGCCCGTCGAGCGATGGCTGCGCAAGTTGTCGGGCGACAGCACGTTTGAAAAAATATGGTTGCCTTTGCTGCGAGCAAAATTGGGGGAGACCTACCACCGCACTTCTGCCGCATTTATCTGGGCGTATATCGACCGCATGTACAAAGCTCGGCGCACTGGACTGAAACGCGAGATGTTTGGCTACGTCCCCGGTGGGTACGCGCGGATCATCGAGCGATTCCTAGAGCGGTTGCAAGCGGCAGGTGTTGAATTGCAAGCTGATCGTCGGCTGCAAGTTGCCCGGTATGATGCCGAACGCCAGTGTACAAGTTTGGAATTCGAGGATCGCCCGCCCCAAGATTTCGACCAAGTGCTATTCACGATCCCATCTCCAGCGATCAGCCGAGCTTGCCCTCAGCTAACCACCGAAGAGCATCAACAGCATCAGCAGATCGAGTACTTGGGCGTGGTTTGCGCATCGGTACTGCTGAAGCGACCATTCCAAGGATACTACGTCACCAACATCATTGATTCGTGGGTGCCGCTGACTGGCATTATTGAAATGTCGACGATTGTCCCACCGGCCGAATTGAATGGACATTCGTTGCTGTACTTGCCCAAGTACGTGGAGGCGACGGACGAGCAGGCGTTCGCAGAATCCGACGAGGACATTCGCGAGCGATTTCTGACAACGCTGGAAAAAATGTACGCCAACTTTTCTCGCGACGACGTGTTGGAGTTCAAGGTCGCCCGCGCCCGGCACGTCATGGCTTTGCCAACACTAGACTACTCATCTCGCCTGCCTTCGATGAAGACGTCGATACCCGGCATTTACGCGATCAATTCAGCTCAGATTGTCGAAGGCGTGTTGAATGTCAACGAAACGCTGGAGGTTGCTGAGCGAGCTCTCAACGATTTGTTGCTTCCGAAAATAGACCCTGCCAATTCTTGACGCGGGCGAGTCCGCACGGGTGTGTAGCTTGCAAGATCAACGAAGTCGTTGCTCCAGCAAGCCAGCAACCGATACACCTAACTTGAAGAGTCTTCTAAGGCTTCGCTGGCGGATAAGTGCGGGTGGCGCGAGTGACAGCTTGCAAGCGTTGCGCGCGTTCTCGCATAGGCACCACCTGGTAGTGATGGACCAAGATACCGAGCATTTTGGATACGAACTCGCGTTTGCGCTCGCCGGGCAAATTCATGGCTGGAAAGAAATCCAGTTCTGAAACTTCGTCACCGCCCAAGAAGTCCAGCGGATGCAGCAACATCGACGGAGCCGTTCCCGTGCAACGGCAGAGCATTAGCGACCAGCGAAAATAGCAACTCGCCAGTGTCTCGGAGTACTGGGCCAAGTAAAGTAGGTAACTGAAATGGAAGGGAGCTCGAAAGACAGGCATGGTGGTGACGGGTATCTCCAGCAGCTGTCCATGTCGCGTCTTCCAGAAATAGGGCTTTAATCTACGAAATCCATCGGAGATCGAACCAAACAACTGGCGTCGGTCAGATTGTTGCTCTCGAGAGAGATTCGAGCGAAAAAAGTAGTAGGCACGAGCGAGAGGTCCCAAGAAGGTCGGGAACGTCGACGCATCATATTGGTAGCCACGTTGGCTGAGCCAGTCGAGGATGTCGGACGAGAGGCAGTAGCCTGGACCACGGAATCCAACCACGGTTTGATCGGTGATGTTGGCAAGCGCTTCCTCAGCGCGTCGTAGTTCGTCGTGCAACTGCGTCTCATCATAGAACTGCAACCATGGCTCGTGATGAAACGAGTGGTTGCCAATTTCATGACCTGCGGCAGAAATCGACTTCAGGGCCTCCTGATTCTCCTCCAGCACTGCGTCTTGACCAACGACCATCACGGTGATCTTTAGCTGGTGGTCATCCAGGGTCTTCAGAAAGTGGGGAATAACCTCAGGCAAATAAGTTGGAAACGATGACCAGGACTCGTCCCCATGCGTCTTGAGGTAAGACCATTTGTTGTCGAGATCCAGTGACAGATCCGCCAATGGTTTGCCGGTCGCCGGATTCATGTGTCGGATTCCTGTACCACGCCGTCCGCGACCTGATAGCGCAGGCCACATGATTCGCACGTCAATGCGAGTGGGCCTGAGGCGGGCGACCGGGCAGATTGTTCGTGACCACTCCATTTAATCAGCGGTTGGCCACAGCGGCATACGTAGCCAATCAAGCGCGCTGGGTTGCCAACGACCAGACCAAAGTCGGGAACGCTTTTGGTGACGACGGATCCCATACCGACCATGCTAAATCGCCCCAACTCCAAATCGCAGCCCACAATGGCTCCCGCGCCGATCGTGCACCCCTCTCGGACGCGCGTCTCCAGTGTGTGTTCGTCAGGCTCACTAGGCTTGAGCTCGCTAAGGTCCGAAGTTGTCGCGCGTGGGAAGCGGTCGTTGGTAAAGATGACGCCAGCGCTAATCATCACGCCATCCTCGATAGTCACGGCATTGCAGATATAGGCCGCGGAGTTGATTTTGACTCGATTCCCGATGATCACGTCGTAGGCGATGTAGGACTTGCCGCCCACGATGCACTGTTCACCCAGTTGTGCGCCGTGCCGAATGTGGGCGTTATCCCACACCGACGTGCCGTCTCCCAAAGAAACGTTGTCTTCAACGATGGCCGTGGGATGAATGCGGAGGTTCGTCACGTTGGAGCATTTTGCTTTTGGTGGTGCCTGCTTTCGTCGTAACTTGGTAGCCCGCTAGCGCTCGTTGGTAGAAGACTCGCGAGTGCCGCCGACCAGTTAAGCTTCCGCCGTCACGCGTTGCTGGGAGTCGCCAGAAATCGGATGCCAGCGGGAATCGGCCAAAGCTTGATAGGCGGTTTCGATGACTTCCACGGAGGCCAAGGCGTCTTCGGGGCTGACCACGAAATCGGCAATCTCATGAATACCCAAGACAAAGTTGTCTAACTGGTCCACAAAGGCTTGGACTTTGTCATAGCCGTGGCCAAACACCGTCCAGGTCTGGTCCTGGCTGCGACGGTACTTCGACTCCTGCCAACCGACACAAATCGTGCCTTCTGAGCCATACACGTTGATGTAGGCGGGCTGTTCTTTGTTGATGCTCCATGAAAGGTCGATGTCGCCCAGGACACCCGCATTGGAACGGACGAAGATCTTGACCGTATCTTCGACGTCTGGGCTTTGCAGACGCTTGCCTTCGACAACCCGCAATTCCGACAATGGTCCGAGGAGATAGCGCATGATGTCGACCGAATGAGTGCCGTTATCGATCAACACTCCTCCGCCCGATACTTCGGGATTGCTATTCCAGCGCGACCGCATGTCCACGTTGGCAGTAAACATGTTTTCGAAGAGTACGATTTCGCCGATGGTGCCCGAGTCAATCAGGGACTTGGCGGCACGCACGTCGTCGACGTGCCGAAATTTGGAAGCCATTGTCAATTTGGCTCCCGACACGCGCGAAGCGTGAAACATCTTCTGAGCTAGTTCCAAGTTGACCGCCATCGGCTTCTCACACAGCACATGGATGCCGCGTTCCAACAGCTCGACGCATATCTCGGGGTGAGAATTGGGAGGCGTGCTCACGATGGCCGCATCGAACGATTGCTCGGCCAACAGTTGCTCCAAGCTACCGAAAGCCTGAGCCCCGTGAGGTTCAGCCAGGCTATTGGCCGCCTGATCGTTGATGTCGCAAACGGCAACCAGTCGGCTGAGCGTCGTTCGCTTTAGTGCCAAAGAGTGAGTTTGGGAGATCGCTCCCGCGCCAATTAGCGCGATACGCAGCGGTTGGTGTTTGGGCATCTTGGAGTCGTCCAGTTGAGAATCGTGGTGTTTAGCGCGTCAATCGATCGGCCTCCAATCTAAGATCGAAGACGTTTGTGCGATTTGCAGAGTCTAGCTATGGCAACAGCTACGGATTGCATTGGCGATGAACGTGACGTGTTCCGCGGTATAGCGTTCATTCCATGGCAACACGAGGATTCGCTCCAGGCCTTCGTAGGCGCCGGGAAACAAACTGCGGTCGTAGTTGACCGCTTCTGGGCGCGCTTCGGTGAAGGGAAAGCGGCTATTGCCGAACGTACGTTGTTCCGCGAAGACTTGGCACTCAAAGGCTGGCTTCTGGATGTAGCGAGGTGCGGAAAAGACGCCCAGTTCTTTCAGCTTGCCTGCTAGACCAACGGCACCGCCTTCGATGACCGTTGGATCGATCGTGAGACAATACTTCCAGTAGGTGTGCGTGGCATGTGGGTTGATGTGAGGTGTCTCGACGCCATCGATGTCCGAGATTTTCGATGTGAGCAGATCCGCCATCTCGATTCTCGCCGCCACCGATTGGTCCAGCTTGCCCAGCTGTGCCGCGGCTACGGCGCCCGTCAATTCATTCATGCGGTAGTTGAGTGCCAAGAAATAGTGATCCGGCTTCGGATCGCCATAGCCCCATGCCTTGTTAACAAACAAAAAGATTCGTCGGGCAAATTCATCATCACTGGTAATGGTCAAACCACCTTCGCCCGTCGTAATGTGTTTGCCTTGTTGAAGGCTGAAGCAGCCGATGTCACCCAGCGTACCAACGCGCTGATCGCCGTACGTGGCTTCGAAGGCTTGCGCACAGTCTTCGATGACCGGCAGCGACCGGCTACGGGCCAGTTCCATGATGGGGCCCATGTCGCAAGGGTTGCCGAACAGGTGAGTGACCACAATTGCCTTGGTGCGTTCACTGAGCCGGGCTTCGATAGTATCCGCGGTTACATTGCAAGTGCGATAATCGACGTCCGCGAAGACGGGAATCGCCCCTTGAAACAGAATGGGGGTCAATCCGCCCATGTCCGTGATTGGCGTCGTGATGATCTCATCGCCGGGTTCGGGGTCGACGGCGGCGAAGGCAACGTGCAGCGCAGCGCTGCCGGAGCTAGAAGCATAGCAGTGCTGTGCACCGTGTCGCATGGCGAACTCGGATTCCAGACGTTTGACGAACTGCCCCTTGGTACTCGTGAGTGTGCCGCTTTCGAGCGCATCTTGGACCAGTGCCAACTCCTCGTGCCCCAGCGTGCGGCCACCAGCGTTCTGATCGGACGGAAGCTCAACCTTGGTCAGCGATTCGGCGGAAGACATCAGTAGGAAACCTCGAAAATCTAGGGAGTGCTAATCTTGGGAATCGAGTGTCGCGTTCCGATTCGCGCCATCGGAGGCGACGTTTGGCTTTGCTGATCGCGTCTTGAAGACGCGTTCGCGAATGACGGTCGCCAGCAACCGAAGGTGCTGCATGGTGGTCCGCAACGTGCGCATCTTCGAGACCCCAGTCACACGCGGTTGCAAGACCGCTGGTACTTCGGACATCCGGGCACCGCTCTGCTCGAGCCGCCACAACAATTCGGTCACGCCAACAAAGCCCGAGAAAGTTAGACGGCAACCTTGAAGCAGCCTACGGTCATAAATGCGAACGCAGCAGGTGTAGCAGGAGAGCTGGGATTGCATGACCCAGGAGTACATGCGAGATGCCAGACGCGATAATGCGATGCGCCAAGCAGCCACGTTCTCTACACGCCCGTCACGGTGATACGGTGACGCTGTCACAACATCGAACCCGCCTTCCGCTTCGGCCAGCAATTGGTTGACCAGCAGCGGCGAGTACGTGCAGTCGGCGTCCAGACAGGCCACCCAACGTCCTTGTGCCTGGTCAAATCCGGATTGTAGAGCGTGAATGAGACCTTGATTGTGCGGATGGCGAATCAAAGTCAGGTTCGGAACGCTCTGGAAAGTCGACTCGATCTTCTCGGCCGTGCCATCGGAGCTACCATCGTCAACCAACAAGAACTCCCAGGACACCCCGTCACGAGCTTCTTCCAGCAAACCCATCAAGTGGTGGTGGAGTTGCTCAATGCCATCCGCTTCATTGAAACAGGGCACGACCACCGTGACGTCCACTTTGGAAGACGCGGCTTCGTGGTGCGATGCGTCGGCCACCGGGTCGCTTGCGCACGCCGCAGCCGGCACCTGGCCGGACACCTCGGGACGAGGCTTGTGCGGAGAATACGGGGCGTGCGACAAAACGGATTTCCTGGGTGGCAGCGGGGCTATCTCAGAGCGATTTGCTGGCGTGAGGCTACAACTACGAGACTAATCACAATCAGCACAGACGCTAGAGTGAGTGCCAGGCAATTCACACTGGTCACCAGCTGATAGGCCACCCCCTGAAGCTCGAGTTTTTCGAGAACCATCTGACTGGACAAATAATTTGCGGCCGGAATGGCACAGGCAAGTAGGACCAACCAACGCACCGGAGCTGAGACCCGAGACCAAGTCCCCGGCGGTACAATCAGCGCAGCTGTCATAATCGGAATAACCAGCAGAGCATCGTAAACGTGATGGTACATACTGACCAGCGGCAGTAGCAGCACGGTGGCTCCACTCAGCCCCATGACACCGCCGTCGTCGTCGACTCGGCGGTGGTACCAGGCCAAGATGGCTCCAATGGGCGCCAACATGCCAAGCATTACGGCTAAATGAACTCCCTCATCGGGCTCCCAGGTCAACCACTTGGCCACAATGGCCAGCACATCCACTCGAATCCAGCTGTTGGCGGGGATCTCGTAGTCGTCCGCCTGGTGCGTAGCCTGGGTGACTTGGATTTCATGCACCAGGCCTTCAATGCCGCTTTCCGGCAGGATCCAGGCAAAGCCCGCCACGGCAATGGCGATGGATAGAGCCGCACCCAAAACTAGCGCTTTGAGGTCACCGCGACACAACATCAAGATGCCGATCGGGATGACATAAGTGGGCTTGGCAGAAACCACGAACAAGGCCACTCCGCTCAGCCCGGGGCGAGTACGGCCATAATGCACCGCGACTAGCGAGGCCAGAATTAACTCAAACGTAAAATAGCCGGTAAAGACCGTTTGCTGGCCCCCGCGTGATGCGATCAATCCACTGGAGATGGCAAAGGTTAGCAGCAAATATTCCGCACTGGTTCGCGGCCAAGACGCGCGTTGGGCGAGCCAGTGGGCTACCAGCCCGCTGATGACGATGACCAGCACCATGGTCCACAGGTAGTGCAGCACTTGGGCTACAGTCAGTGGGAGCAGTGACCAGGGCACATGCAGTGCCAGAATTGCTGGCGAGAACAGAGGGATACTGCGGGCCACGGGATAAGTCTGGGCGTACTTCTGTCCGTAGGGAGATAGCCCGCGGCGAAAAGCCAACGCAGGAAAGTAAGTGCCGTTTTGAAAGTCGCAATATCCTTGGAACGCCGGATCGAAGGGCCCAGGAGTTTGGAGGCGTTGATGAATTCGAAGAGCGGACACGGTGGCAAGAAAAACAAATAGCAGCCCGCAAATCCACGCGCCAACTGGCGGCCGGGCGATTAGGCTAGCGAGACGATCGCGCGCGACAACGGTTTGATTGGGAGCATCGGTTGGGCCGGTGATGTCCAAGTCCTCCTGCGAGAGCTGTTGCATAACATACTGAGCCGTGGAGCTTGCTTGGCGCCCCGATTCCAGCCAATGCAACCGAAAGTGGCTGCCAATTCGGAACGCACCTCTGGAAGCCAATGAACGGTTGCTGTCCAATCTGTAGCCAAGGCGGGCGGCTGTGCCTGGAACTACGCGGGTACCACATCTTTGAATGCGGTATCTGCCACCATCGTTGGCTGGCCGATCCCTTGGCAGAGAACCACATCCAGATTCATTACGACGATGGATACTTTCAAGACGGCGGCGACGGTTATAACAATTATGCCGCGACGAAAGCAGTTGTCCGCCGGCGAAGTCACTTCTATTTGCGGCTGCTGCAAAAACTACCGGACATGGGCAATTCGATACTTGGCATCGGCACCGCTGCCGGTTTCGAATTGAGTGTGTTCGCGGAGGCGGGATTTCAAGTCTCTGCCATCGAACCAAATGCCAGTATGGCTAAAATGGCCGCGAACATCCTGGATGGCAAGGTCCACGCTTGTGCGCTGGAGGCGGCTGCAGACGTGCCCGCACATGCGGTGGTCAGCATGATGCAAGTTGTCGCTCATCTCCGCGATCTATCCGCTTGTGCACAGCAGCTGACGTCACTGGTTCAGCCGGGCGGGCTGCTGTTGATTGAAACTTGGAACTATCGCAGTCTCGCTGCCCGCGCTTTTGGACGCTATTGGCACGAATACAGTCCTCCCACGGTCCTGCACTGGTTTACGCCCCGCTCGCTGGATCGGCTTTTGAACCCCTTGGGATTTGAATTGCTGCAGCGCGGTCGTCCCGACAAACGCATTACGGGCGAGCACGCCAAGAGCTTGTTGGAATACAAGAGCCGTTCTCTGCCAGGTGGCCGGCTACTGACCTCCGTCGCACGCTGGATTCCCAATCGGTGGGCGCTACCTTACCCTGGCGATGACGTGTTCTGGGCCGTTTATCGGTATTGCCCGAAGGCCTAGTTGGACAGTGCGAAACGGAACTAGTTTTCCTACTGGTGATCTAGCGGCTGATGTTGCGTGCAGCTCACTCGGCAAAAGTTGAGTTCACGGTGTGCCCGTAATCTCGCGCCATAGCTCGTCCAGTTGACTTGCCAACAGACTCGATTGGTCTGCGCTTCCCGTCACAACATGGGTGGCCTCGCGGCGTTTGCGATCCAAGGGCAATTGGGCCGCCTCTCGGTGAGCCAATTCATCAGAGTCCCACCCTCTCGCCAGAGCCCGCTGCTGCCGCGTCGCCAGGTCACATTCAACGAACAGTACCAGATCGCACAGCGGCAACCAGCCAGCTTCAATCAACAGAGGTGCATCCAGCACAATTGCGGCTGGGGGCGCCACGCCCTCTTGGATCGCTCGCAGTTGTCGCACGGATTCGGCGTGGATCAATGGGTGGACAAGGGCTTCCAACTGCTTCAGTCGCTGTTGCGAAAGGTCATCGCGTCCGAAGACCATTTGGGCAATTGCCTCCCGGTCTACCGAACCGTCCGATGCCAAAATGGACTGTCCGAATTCTCGGACTAGCGAATGCACGACGCTAGGCCGCTGCAGAATGGTGTGGCCGATTTCGTCGGCGGCGATCAGGGTGGCACCGCGCCGCTCCAACTCGCTGGCCACGAAAGATTTGCCAGACGCAATGCCTCCGACCAATCCAATCACGCGGGCCGGGTTGGATAGGACCATGGTTCGAGCTACCTTTGATGCCAACCGTTGTTTCCAGGTGCGCGTGGCCGGAAACTGCGCAGCTCACGTATTCGGTCACAGTCTTGTTTCGCGGCGGCACGTATTCTACTCGCTTTTTTCAAATGCGCCTCCGCGGAGAACGGAGAACGTCGGGCAACCGGTGATTGACATTTCAGGCAGGGACAATTGTGAAAACGATTCGGTTGGAATGTGCCCAAGAGGCCGGGCGACTGCTGAATGAGGGTAAGTTGGTCGCCTTTCCAACGGAGACTGTCTTCGGCTTAGGAGCCGATGCGACGAATGACCAGGCGGTCCTGAACTTGTTCGCTGCCAAGGGGCGTCCAGCGGACAACCCGCTGATCGTGCATCTGGCCGATGTTCACGACTGGCCGCAGGCCGCCCGCGAGATGCCAGAGACGGCGATAGCCCTATTGGCACATTTTGCTCCAGGGCCACTAACGGTCGTGGTTCCCAAACATCCACGGATCAGTCGGTGGGCCACCGCACAACTGGATAGCGTTGGCCTGCGGATTCCCAGCTGCCAGCAGGCGCGGCAGCTGATAACGTCGGCCGGCAAGCCGGTGGCCGCGCCGTCAGCCAACCGCTCGGGACGCCCCAGCTGCACGACTTGGCGCTCGACGCTGGAAGACTTGGAGGGCCGCGTCGATGCAGTTCTTTGTCATGTCGCCGTGGACATCGGTTTGGAATCCACCGTGGTGGATTGCCGAAACGCCCAGCCGGTATTGTTGCGTCCGGGTGCGATCAGTTTGTCACAGTTGCAAGGTGTGGTGGCTGAGGTCATTGCCGTACAGCGAGGGCTGCCAACAGGTAGTCCTGCGGTCTCTCCCGGTACCAAACACCCTCACTATCAACCGCGGGCGAAAGTGTTGTTGTGGGACCGAAGGCCGGAATCAGCGTTGCCGGCCGAAGCTGAACCGCGACGCACGGCGATCTGCGGCATCGACCTGTCAGATCCCATGGATGACTTCATGTGGTCCCAGTCATTCACCGATTGGA
>JANQOL010000408.1 GCA_028289675.1 Pirellulaceae bacterium | reverse complement strand
ACAAGTCGCTGCCATGCGAAGGTTACTGAGTTTGATTTAAGAAACAGTGCCTAGTTTGCGGTCACTACAGACTGAATTTTACTGTCAATCCGCCTGATCTTGAACTATGCAACCAAGCTGCGTCGGGCTGCCGGTTCGGCGCACCGCTTTTGTTCCAGACTTCGTTGCTCCGGACCACACTCCCCCGGCTAACAAGCTACAGCTTTCGCCGACAGCAAGGAAACTCGTCTTCGCCACCCCGGATCAAGGAGAGAAAAACTGACGGTTGAGGCTGAGAATCACACTCCTGAGAGCTTGGGATTGCACTCTAGAAAGTGGATCAGCCAATCGTTCTCTTCCACGGACGGTAAGGGGAAACTCCAATCGATGGTACCGGCCGAGCGCCATTCGGAGATCGCAAAGTTTGTAAGGCAAAGTTTGGCGGGATCAATCGAACTTAAGGCATACAACGAGTATCGGGGCACCAATTCCTGACGCGCTGGGCAAGAATCTGGCAGCGGGCTTGTCCGCGGATTTTTTTGGCGAGGGCGAGCTGGCCGTCCACGTGGGGGCGTTCGGCGCGCAGGCTCTCTTGCGGACTGTAGCCGACTTCGTAAGTCGTGATGAACAGATCGCGAAGGTTGGGATTCTTCAGGTGTTCCAGTATTTGAGCGAACTCGTCCGCAGGTACGTCCGAATGTCGGCTTGCGTTGCATTTCGCGATCAGCCGACCGTATCGCTCTTTCGATTCCGCAGACCCGTACTTCCGAGCAGGCGATCATTGCCGTTGATCGTGACTCGAGCTTAGCCAGAGGAATGCCGGCGGTAGGAGGGAACTCGCATTTCCGAGGCGCTCCGAATTGCAACTGGGAATTTTTCCCGGTTTGGGAGTTGCAATTGATGCGTTCTGGCGAGTGCCAGGTAGTCGTTTTAAGTAACGATCCGCTTGAAGAAAACGAAGCACACCCCAGAGGATTCGAACCTCTAACCTTCGGTTCCGTAGACCGATGCTCTATCCAGTTGAGCTAGGGGTGCGAGTGTGGCAACGTCTTGACTCCGCGCTGCGTCTGCCTGACAGACGAATTTAGTTGTCCGCTTGGACGATCCGCTAATTTTAGCGGCGTTTTCGACGGGCAACAGCCCACTTTGTGAACGTTTTTACTAGGAGAATCCCCTGCTAGAGGTCTTGTTGACTGCGGGGGCCGGCAGCGAATTGGTATGCTGGCGAGAACTGTTCCTGGACTGTCGGGCTTCGTGTGCCTGAAACAGCGCGGCGAACGCGGAAGTCGATCCTTTTCGTGCGAAGATTGACCAGCTCGCTTGACGGCCTAACTTCAGGAATCTCTACTTGCACATCTAGTGCAAGTGCGGTTGCATTGCGTTTGGCGAACGCTTGGACGCCAGCGGTGCGATGCGCGGTTGCAATCAAGGACTGACAGTAGCAAGTGCGATTGATTGAATGATCGAACTGAGGCAACTAACCAAAGTTTACGGCGATGATATCGTTGCCGTCGACCAGTTGTCACTGCGCGTCGGTGCAGGCGAGGTCTATGGGCTGCTTGGACCCAATGGTGCTGGCAAGACCACCACGCTCCGGATGATCCTGGGGTTGCTGGAACCGACCAGCGGAGACGCTTCGATTCTGGGCACACGCGTCTCGACCGCACCGCTGCAAATGAAACAACATATCGGATTGGTGTCCGCCAGCGCCGGGCTCTACCAATGGCTGACTCCTCGCGAGATGCTGCGCTATTTCGCGATCGGCTTCGGCTTAGATCAAGAGCAAACAGGCCGACGTATCAGGGAGTTGTCGCAGCTGATGGAACTGGACTCGTTTCTAGATCGTCGCTGCGCGAACCTGAGTACTGGGCAGTCGCAGCGCGTCAATTTAGCTCGGGCGCTGATCCATGATCCACCGGTTGTTTTGCTCGACGAGCCTACTCGCGGCCTGGATGTGGTGGGATCCAAGGTCGTTATTGACTTTGTTCAATTGCTCCGCGAATCTCAAAAAGCGATCATCGTTTGTACGCATCAGCTGGAGGAAGCGGAACGATTTTGCGATCGCTTCGGGCTCCTGCATCGCGGGAAGCTCAAATACGAAGGCACATTGGCGGAACTCCAAACGGAGACAAGCCTACCTTCGTTGGTCGAGATCTTCTTGCAGCTGATGCGGGATGATGCAGCGACCGCTGGGACGTCGCCAGAATCAGCCATGGTGCCGGCCCCATGAGTGACGACCACAGCGATCCTGCGACATCTTCGGTCGAGCTTCCGCTGGATGCCGGCGCCCGAGTTCCTTTCTCGATCGCCCAACAAATGGAGTTTACGACCAAGGAACTGCGGGAAACGCTCCGCGATCGCCGTACCATCGTCACGCTGATGGTCATGCCGCTGGTACTTTATCCGCTGCTCGGATTTGGACTTCGGTTTCTCGCCTTCCAACAGTCCAGTGAATCGAACAATGAGTACCGATTGGCGTTGGAGACGGAAGCGGAAGGCAGGTGGTTGTCAGACGCGTTGCGAATTGGCGATCCAGCCATGGAGCCGGACGGTGGCCCCGAGGAGCCCCCGGAAATTCAGCTGCTCGTCCCCAACGACGCTTCACAGTTCGATCTCGAGTCCATGGTCACGGACTCGGTGGCGGATGTGGGGATTCGGGTCAAGTTGGAGGATGCGGTTGCACTCGACGCCGGCGGCGCGACGGTCGAAGTTTATCAAAATGAAGCATCGGAACGCAGCCGTGAAGTTTCACGCTATGTCGAGCGACGTTTGGCGAAAGCCAATATCGAGTGGATTCGGGCTTGGGCTTCAGAACAAGGCCAGGAAGTTCCAATTCCAATCGATCAAAATCTCGTGCAGCTCAAACCGGCCGAGACCAGTTCGCCAGTCTTCGGATTGCTGCCCCTGATTTTGCTGCTGATGACGGTTACCGGAGGTGTGTACCCAGCCATCGACCTGACCGCCGGAGAACGCGAGCGGAATACGATGGAGACGCTCATGGCGCTGCCGGTTCCTCGATTCCGCTTGCTCGCGGCCAAGTATGTTGCCGTGGTGGCAGTCACCATGCTGACCGGGCTGATGAATTTGGTCGCCATGAG
>JANQOL010000398.1 GCA_028289675.1 Pirellulaceae bacterium | reverse complement strand
TGGTGACGTACTCCTTTGGTCGTAGCGATGGCTCGGGATTGCGGTGGCACTCGATACACCAAGCCATCGCTACGACCAAAGGAGTACGTCACCAAACTTGATTGGGAGCCTGCCGAAGGCGAAGGGACACGCGAAGAAATTGGCAAGCGGCTCCGAGAACAGAACAACATTCATCCCCGCACCAACTGTGCGGTTTGCCACCGTTAGCCCGTTTTCAGTCCACTCGAGTCAGTCCTTGGACTTCGTTTGAATCGCAGGCAAGCAAAACATGCAGTCACAGCAGCTTCCAATCGCCAGCCAGCCGACCTCCGCGGATAGTTCATCCGATCCCACGGCATCCGCTGCCAGCAAAGGTTACTGGCGCAGTCTGAACGAATTGGAGAACACGCCTGAATTCGATCAATTCCTGCAGCGCGAGTTCCCGCAAGCCGCTTCGGAGTTTCCTGAAGGGGTATCTCGGCGGCGCTGGCTGAAACTGATGAGCGCTTCCCTTGCTTTGGGCGGCGTGTCCGGATGCCGCTACGGGCCGGAAGAAATCGCGTCGTTGGTGGTACGCCCTCAAAATACCACTCCCGGTGTGCCCAAACACTACGCTACCAATTTCGAATTGGCGGGACGCGCCGTGCACCTGCTGGCCACCAACATGGACGGCCGGCCGATCAAGGTAGAAGGAAACCCCAAGCACCCGGTCATGAAGTCGTCCGAACCGAACGACTTGAGCTCGGGCAAAGAACGATTCGCGAGCGCCGGTACCGACATATACAGCCAAGCTTGCGTGTTAGGGCTCTACGACCCAGATCGCACCTCGAAGGTTGCCAAACGCGACAGTGAAGAGCTCAGCGAGTCCTCTTGGGAAGCCTTTACCGAGTACTCCCAAGAGCACTTCAAAACACTGGTTGCCAATCAAGGTGAATCCTTGGCGATTTTGATGTCGCCGTCACTGTCTCCGACCGTCAACCGACTGGTTGCCGAAGTTGTGAAGCAACTGCCGTCCGCGACCGTCGCAACTTACACCTCAGTCGATCGTTCCGGCTTGCAGTCCGCGGTGGAACAGGCGGTCGGTGGGCCAGGAGAATTGCTGTACGATCTGAGCGGTGCCAAAGTCATTTGCTGCTTGGACAGCGACATCCTGGGCAACGACCCGAATTCGGTGTTTTATTCGCGACAGTTTTCCAAAGGTCGCGAGCCAAACATTGACTCGATGAATCGACTGTACTCCGTCGAGTCCCAGTACTCGATCACCGGCTCCACCGCCGATTCACGTCTGCCCATGCGTAGCTCGCAGATCGGCGCGTTCTTGGTGCGGTTAGAAAAACGTGTCGACGAACTGTTGGCCGGTGGACAACCTGGCAGTGCTGCCGAAGACGAGAAGCCGTGGGATGAGGTCGACTCGGAAGAAAAACTGGAGCGCTTCCTGGAAGCGTTGGCGGACGACTTGGTCGCCAACAAGCAACACGGTGTGGTATCCGTTGGCGGGCATCAACCGCGGAACGTGCACATGGTGGCGATGCGCATCAACCAAAAGCTGGACAACTTCGGCCACACGGTCAACGTTGTGCCCAGTCGCTCTGCGATCGAAGGCGTCAGCACTGTGGGGCTGGGTGAACTGTCTGATCGGCTGGCTCAAGGTCAGGTCGACACGGTGTGGATCCTGGGCGACAACCCAGTCTACTCCGCTCCCGGAGACGTCGATCTGGCAGCCGCACTAAAGCAACTGGATCACGTGGTCTACATGGCCGAGTTTACGGATGAAACGGCCGAGGCCAGTAACTGGATCGTACCGCTAGCTCACCCACTGGAAAGCTGGGGAGACGTGCGTGCGGTGGATGGGACATACGGCATTTGCCAGCCCCAAATCTTGCCTTTGCTAGGTGGCAAGAGCGCGCCCGAGATTTTGTCCTTGTTGATGGGACGAACCGCGGATGGTCAAGCGTTGGTCCGCGCAAGCGCCAATGAAGTTGCTCCCGAGTCGTTGACGTCGCGCGAGTGGCGGCAAGCCCTGCACGACGGCCACCTGGAGGGTACTACCTTTGAGCCACTGGCCGGAGAGTTGAATCTGGAAGCTCCTTTGCCGGCAGCGACCATCGACTTGGAATCGATCGAAGCTAGGAATCTGGAAGTGTTGGTGGTCGCCAGCGACACGCTGTACGATGGCCGCTTCGCCAAGAACGTATGGCTGCAAGAAGCACCACAGCCGATGACCAAGTTGACTTGGGACAATGCAGCGATTGTCGGCAAGAAAACGGCTGACAAGCTGCAGATTCGTCAAGGAGAATTGTTGCTGCTGGAGCAAGGCGATCGCCGACTGAGGCTACCGGCTTTCATTATGCCGGGTCAAGCTCCAGGATCGATTACCGTTCATTTGGGCTATGGCCGCGTCTGCCGCGACGAGGCGGTCGACAGCGACGAACAAGTGATTGTCGGTTCCGACGTTTCGCCGTTGCGAACATTGGAGAACATGCACATCTTGACCGGCTTCGACGCTAGGCCAACGGCACAGCCCTACAAGCTGGCAACCACGCAAGATCATTTTGCGATCGACCAACACGGTTTGGACATCACCAAGGAGCGGGCGGCAATCCTGGTTCGCGAAGGGACGGTCGAGCAAATTGAAGAAGGTGGTCACGACTTTGTCGAGCACTTGGGCACCCACCACCCCGAGTTGGAATCGCTGTGGCAAGAGCCTATCGAGACGCTCGAGAAAGACGAAACCGTCACCTATCAGTGGGGCATGACGATCGACTTGAACAAGTGCAATGGCTGCAACGCTTGTGTCATTGCCTGCCAAGCGGAGAACAACATTCCGGTCGTCGGCAAGGAGCAAGTCAGTCGAGGCCGGGAAATGCACTGGCTGCGTATTGACCGCTACTTCCGTGGCGACGTGGACACGCCCAAGATCGTTAGCCAACCGGTGGCCTGTGTACACTGCGAAACGGCTCCTTGCGAACAAGTCTGCCCGGTAGCCGCGACGGTACACACCGAAGAGGGCATCAACGCGATGGCCTACAATCGCTGCATCGGCACGCGTTATTGTGCGAACAACTGTCCCTACAAAGTCCGCCGCTTCAACTATTTCAACTACAACACCGAGTACGGTTACTTCTACGGATGGCAGCAGCGTGGCAAATTGGAAGAAGCCAGCCGCAAACTACAGCAATTGGTGTTGAATCCTGAAGTTACGGTGCGTGGTCGCGGTGTGATGGAGAAATGCACTTATTGCATCCAACGCGTCCAAAACGGCAAGATTCAGTCGCGCAACGAAGGTCGCCCAGTTGCCGATGGCGAAGTTCAGTCCGCATGCCAGACGGCTTGTCCGTCCCAAGCCATTGTGTTTGGCAATTTGAACGATCCCAACTCACGAGTATCCCAATTGCAACGGGATCCGAGAGCGTACGCCATGCTGGCGGAGTTAAATGTCAAGCCTCGCACGCTGTACTTGGCTCGAGTTCGCAACACGCACCAGCGGCTAAAGACTAGCGATCAATTGGTTGATCCTTCCCATGGACATGGGCACTCAGCCGAAGGGCATGGTGCTGATGATCACGGTGGCGGTGAGCATGCGGCTGGTGAGCATGGCGATCACGCCGCAACGGATTCCGGTCACGGTAGTCCAGCGTCGCCGACGGCAGCCCATTGAGTTTAGGGGCGCAGTTGGAGGCGGATACCATTCACTACATAACTTTTGAAATCATCGAAATCTGGCGGGCTCATGGCTAGCATCGTTGTTCCCGAAGTCGACAACACCATCGACACACCCGGTCGCCGTACGCCGCTGGTGACCGGTAATCAAACGTATGCGTCGGTGACGCACATGGTCTCCCGGATTAGCGAGGAGGCGCAGCCAAAGATCTGGTGGATCTCGTTCGCCATTGCGTTCCCCGCCATGCTGATGTTTGGCGCTTTGATTGGGTATCTGTTCCTGACCGGTGTCGGAGTATGGGGCAACATGAACCCCGTATTCTGGGGCTGGCCCATCGTGAACTTCGTCTTCTGGGTCGGAATTGGCCACGCCGGTACGTTGATTTCGGCGATCCTGTTTTTGTTCCGCCAGAATTGGCGAACCAGCATCAACCGGGCGGCGGAGGCCATGACCATCTTCGCCGTCATCTGTGCCGGCACGTTTCCTGGGATTCACGTGGGTCGAGCTTGGCTCGCATTCTGGCTAACCCCCTATCCCAGTTTAAACCTGTGGATGTGGCCACAGTTTCGTAGTCCTTTGCTGTGGGACGTGTTCGCGGTAGGAACCTACGCGTCGGTTTCGCTGGTGTTTTGGTACATGGGCATGATTCCGGACTTGGCAACGTTCCGCGACCGATCCAAGAACAAATGGCGGCGGATGATTTACGGCATCCTGTCTTTGGGCTGGA
>JANQOL010000365.1 GCA_028289675.1 Pirellulaceae bacterium | reverse complement strand
ACGACCTCCTCGTCGCACATTCCGATGGCCGAATGATTGCCGTGGACCCCAACTCTGGAAACGTACGGTGGGAGCAGCCGACACCCTTTCTCGCTGGAGTGCGAGTTCAACCTAACGAAACGAGATGGCTGGCCCTTTGTAAAGATCGCATGGATTCGACCGCGATGCTGGTGAACCTCCAACACACCTGCATTGGTCGCAAAGTCGTCGACACCGATGTTCCCATTCGATCAATCGCCGCATCAAATACAACTGGTGAATTCGCGACCCGAAATGTGGACGGAGAGCTCACTTTGTACAGCGTCGAAGACGGTTTCATCCACTCCATTGTTGAATCCGAGTTGGGTGCTTCCGCGCTATCGATCTCTCCTCAGAATGACCTGCTGCTTGCGACACGCGGAAGTGAAATCGTCACGTTGCAACTAGCTGACTTACGAGAGGCAGAGCGAGCTGGCCATCATTCTGCAACGATCTGGACCGTCGAGTCCTCGCCTGGTGGCGAGACGTTTCTGAGCGGCGACACCAAAGGACAGCTCAACATCTATCAGACAAGTCCACTTCGGCTCTTAAACTCATTCCAGGGTTTGGGCGGTGACATTCGCGCGGCGGCATTCTCGGACGACGGCACGACATTCGCGGTCGCGAACGAGAACCACGTTCTGCGTCTCATCGATGTTGAAGGCGAGACACTCCAATCGTGGCAGCACAGCAGCAGCAGCGTCAATGCCATCGAATACGCCGAAGGCTCATTCTTCGTGGCAGACTCTGCGGGAGTGATTTCGCGGCTCCATCCTGACGACCGCAATCTGCTGCGCTGGAACGCGCACGAGGGTCCAGTGTGGTCACTCGTCCGCATCGGCCCACGACTCATCTCCGGTGGTCAAGACGGCAACCTTGTCGTGTGGACCCTTTCCGGCGATTACCTAATGACGCTGGGACATGTCGGACAGGCGGTATGGTCCATCGCCTACGACGCCGAGCGTGGTCGACTCTTCGCAGCAACCGCGGGAGGCAACGTCCATATCTGGTCCCATCCCGTTAGCACCTCACAGTGATCCAGTCGTCGCGCACCCGCCTCGAACATCCGATCCATTCGCCCACCGAATTCAATCGAATGCGGTTGCAAGCGGTTCGCTGTTCACAAATATTTGTGAACACCGCTCGCCCGCGTTCATCAGCGCTACGTCCGGTTTATAGACTGTGCAAGTCTTCCGAAGGCCGTATCGCAATCGCGGCCTTGCTATACGGGCACGAAAACTTCTTGACGCCAGGATTTGGCGCCGATCGTCATTGTGCGACCTTGTAACAGACGAGTCGCTTGTCGTTTCTGATGTAAATATGATTCCCTGCAAGAGCCGGGTAGGTCCACAGGACAGTGCGTCCCATCGTCTTGGTAGTTGGATCGATGGCGTGAAACCGAGCTATTTCGTTGTAACCCGCAGGAGTGAGGTTCGCATGAATCAAGTCTCCCGTCTCACTTAGGATCAACGTATCTTCTCCTGCATCAATCAAGAACGCGGATGCATGAGCACCACCGCGGCCTCGCTCTGATCCACTTGTTGGGACTGCGGATTGCCATTTACGTCCACCAGTCGCAGCCAAAAAGCACATCAATGCTCCGGAGCGAATGTCGGCTCCGTAGATGTAGTCGTCCTTCCAAATCGCATTCGAAGTCGCCAGGTACAAAGAATCCTTAGGTTTGCCACGCCAAAGCAGTTCCGCGGCCGGTCTGGAGTCGGAAAGCCGGAACATGGCGGACGTTTGGCTCTCGCCGGAGACAAAAAGTAGATCACCGCGCTTGATAGGTGGCAGTATCGACATCCCGTAGCCCGGAGCGACTGACTCACTCCAATACTCTCGTCCGGTTTCTGGATTCAGGCTATGCAGACGCGTTGGATCCCACACCAAGAGTTGGTCGACTCCGCCAGCACGGATGACCGTCGGTGGGCAATAACCTGTTTCGTTATCTTTGGACGAGAGCGATTTCCACTTTACACTACCGGTCTTCGGATCAAACGCAACAACCAGGGATCCTTCGCCGCCCACCATGCAGATCAACTTGTCGTCGTAGACGAGCGGTGATGCAGCATGTCCCCACAAAGGAGTCTTCGCGCCAAAGTCTTTATTGAAAGATACTTGCCAAACTAGATCTCCGCTGTTCAAGTTCAGACACAACAGGTCGCCTTCGCTACCGAGCGCGTAGACATGATCTTCAAAGATCGTCGGTGTTGCGCGCGGCCCAGCCGGATAGGACACGCTGTACGGTCGGTCGTAGGAATGCTGCCAGACCTTGTCACCTGTCTTCGTGTTGAAACAAGTGATTCTTTCCTTTCCAGTCAGCTTATCTCGCTTGCCAGCGTTATTCGTGATTTCTCCCGACTCTAGCTCGTAGTCGGTTACGATAACGCTATCGCCTTTGACAACTGGTCCAGAATACCCCAATCCAAGTTCGACCGACCAAGTAGGCTGAGCTGTTTTCGGAAGCACGATGCGCTTTTCAACGCCAGTGGTTCCGTCTCGATGGGGGCCGTTCCATTGCGGCCAGTCTTGAGCGGACAACGATTGGGTAAGCAGGCCAACAGCGAGACAGAGACATGCAAAATTGACGAAAGGTTTCATAGACTCTCAGTGCGTTAACGGTGAATCAAGAAACGCCTACAGGCGAATCACGGAGGTCTGCCCCTGAGCAGGTGTTTTAAGTGTCCAGCAGTTGTGAACAGAATGCGTTAGCTCAACTTGAGCAAGAATCATTGGTCGATTGTGGCGCACGAACCGACTAGTTGAAAGCCGGGACCAGCCTAAACTGCCTGCATGGCAGAGAAAGGCACAATTGGCGCAACGACGACACTAGCTGTCACAAGAGAGACAGTTCCTCAGAAGCGACACCCCTGCGAAAGCAAGGGTTTTGACGCGTTTTCTTCAGCCGACGGCCACAGATGCCGCTCATCATCAAAGAGTAGAGGCGGCGGTGGCCTGCTTTTCGAGAACTGATCCACTGGTTATGAAGATCTCAGAGTCGTTTTGGCGAGGAGATCGGTATGAATTCGAAACGTCGGAAGCGTCATACTCCGGAGCAGATTGTGAAGAAGCTTCGTGACGCGGATGCCATGTTGAACTCGGGCAAGGATGAAGCGATTGTGCTTCAGACGCTGGGTGTGAGTCAGTCGACTTATGATCGTTGGCGTAAGCAGTACGGCGGCATGAAGGCCGAGGAAGCGAAGCGACTGAAGGAGCTTGAGGACGAGAACCGTCGCTTGAAGCAGTTGGTGGCCGACAAGGAGTTGGACATCCAGATGTTGAAGCATCTTCAGGAGGGAAACTGGTGAGCCCTTCGCGTCGCAGGCAGGCCGTCAATGAATTGCAACGTTCATTCGAAGCCTCGGAGCGAAGGTCCTGCAAGTTAATCGAACAGCCCCGCAGCAGCCAACGTTACCAGAGCAAGCTTCGCAGCGACGAACGCGCCTTGGTCGCTCGAATGCTTGAGTTGGTAAAGATGTATCCGCGTTATGGCTATCGGCGGATTGCGGCACTGTTACGTCGTGATCATTGGCAAGCCAGTAACACACGCATTTACCGTCTCTGGCGTCGCGAGGGCTTGAAAGTGCCTCAGAAGAAGCGAAAACGCAGGCGTCTGGGCGTATCGGCCAACGGTTGCCATCGGCATCGAGCCGAGTACCGCAATCACGTTTGGTGTTGGGACTTTACCTTTGATCGCACTCGTAGCGGCAGCACCTTGAAGTGGTTGTCGATCGTCGATGAATACACTCGCGAGAGTTTAGCCTTGAAGGTCGATCGGAACATTCGGAGCGAGGACGTGATCGACACACTGGCTGAGTTGTTTGCGATGCACGGCGTTCCCACTCACATTCGCTCGGACAACGGTCCCGAATCCATTGCTCACGCGATGCGAGATTGGTTCGAACGGACGGGAATTTCGGCACTGTACATCGAGCCCGGAAGTCCTTGGGAGAACGGCTACGCTGAGAGTTTCTTCAGTCGTTTTCGAGACGAGTTCCTCGCCACTGAAGAGTTCGAGTCCTTGGTGGATGCCCGCCAGCTCACCCAAGCTTGGAGACACAGCTACAACCACGACCGCCCAAACAGCTCGCTGGCGTACCAAACTCCTAGCGAGTTCGCCGCTCGCTGCGCTGCTTCCGCTCGGGCTACAACCTCACTCCAGCCGCACAGCGATCAAGTCAATGTTTAACCAACCTTACTAACCCAGATCTTCATAACGCCTGGTACAGAAAACTAAAGCTGGTCAGCGGGAATCGAACCCGCGAATCCGTTTTTGCAACCTGTTGCGGCGAAACGACTTAGAGAGCTTCAACTCGCGGTGTCAGGATATTGTCAGGAATTCGACGTCTCTGAATGTCAGCTGCTGGCGCAGCTTTGCACCGATTCGGAACTTCGGCGAACGCTGGACGCATCGCGGCCTTAGGAGTATCAGTCAGTGACAATTTTCACTCCTGCGAAGTCGTCAGAAATCTGAGCTGGACGGTAGGTCGTGTCGTTGTCGTACTTCTTCTTGACCGATGAGTGCACTCTGGGCTGCACGCTTCCAGCGGAACGAAGTGTGCGCTCTAGCTTGCCGCCAACTAGAAGAGTGGCATCTTTCAAGGTTAGTTCGTGAACGAGCCCTTCGCCGTTTTTTGGCTCGTTCACTCTGGCCTGCCAGTCTTGAATAAACTTTACACCGTTCGCCTCAGCCTTACGAATCATATAAGCAAGTGTGACATCAGATAGCTGCTTTTCGTCCTGATGCCTCTTCTCCCAGCCACCACCAACATCACCATGGTTCCCTGCAAACCACGTCTCATCAACTGAGGTTGCTGCGGAGGAAGCAGTCGAAACTAGTGTTGGTTCGAATAGTGATCGATTTTCGTCAATCGCCACCAAGTGCACTACCTGCTTAACGTTCTCGGGAATTTTCAAGCGTTCCTGCGCATCGTGAAACTTCTTGCGAAATTCATCCAGCTTTGGAACTGGTACACCTAGGGAAGCGACAGTGTCCCAAAGTCCCATAAATCGAATGGGAGGTTGCTTTCCGTTTATCCCGTTTTGCTGAATTCGATTTGCAAGAATTCTAGGAGTGGCAGCACCCCGGCTGAAACCGAACAACACGATTTCATCGCCGCTCTCGTAGTGCGTTTCAATCGCTTGTATTGCCTCATCGACTCGTTGTTCTGCTGAAGTGCCAAAGGCGCCATCCGTGACTCTCTTGAACACCTTGCCGTCGGTACCAATTCCGCGAATGTAGTGGATCGGCTGTTTTTCTTCTTCTTCCAGCAGTTTCTTAATTTTCTCGACGTTGGTCGCGTCACCTTGCGGGTAGCGGCCATTCTCCCCCTGGTATTCAGGCTCGTTCCAAGTGCCGTCCATTAAGATGATGATCGTTTTGCCTTGCAAAATAGACTCCACTAATGCAGTGAAAAGAAAGAGTGTTCGAGCCAGGTGCGACTCCCGCCTGATGCATTATCCCGTTTCGTCTGTTGCGATGTGAGTGAATTCCATTCGCTCACAGACGATGGCGCGACAGAAAACGCCATATGAGCTCATTCGCATCTACGTTCTGAGCAGTGCGTCCAAGAAGGGCACGTTGTGCTTCAGTTAGTCGAGACGGAATTGGACGGCCTGGCCACAAATGCCCGCCGCGGTCAATCGTGATTAGGTGTACTTCGCCTCTCGGATCGCTCTCGTTCATAAAGATCTCAAGATCAACAGCCATGGGGGCTGACACCAAACGCTTTGTGTCTTCCAAAGAAGCGTCGTTCAAATCTGCCCAGAACTTAACGTGCTCACTTACGGCTGGTGACTTCGCACCTAGCTTTAGGATATTTCCCCCGCGGTACGGAATAACGCGATCATTCGTGCCATGGATGTGCAGAACTGGGAAAGCGCTGCTCGGTTTCTTCGAAGTCATTCGAACACCAGCGACGCCAGCAACTGCAGCAAACAAGCCAGGTTTCTCACACGCCAGTCGATAGGCCATCATCGCGCCGTTGGACATGCCCACTGCGTAGACGCGAGTCTTATCGACGCTTAACGAGGAGGAGATTTCGTCGACAAGTCCAGTGATGTAGCTCACGTCGTCCGCTGAGCTACCGCAACAACCGCCTGCATTCCATGAGCGATTCGTTCCCGACGGATAGACAACGATAAAACCCTCGGTGTCGGCTGTTTCGCCGAGTGCACTATCCGAGGCCATCGTTGTTGGCGACTCACCATAAGCATGTAGAGCGACGACCAGAGGCCACTTCTTCGCCGCGTCGTAAGCTGTCGGATAGTGCAGGAGATAACTACGCCCACCGTATGTCTTCTTGTTTGTGCCCGGTATCTGATCAGCAGCCCAGACATTCGAGAGCGCCGGCAGCAGCCAAATTAGCACTGACAACACTCGAGCTAAATGCAACATGACACACCTTTCATCTTGATGATTCTCTAAATTGAGTGGATCTCCACTTCCATGTCCTCACCAACATCCAGCGAAAGCGGTTCGAACGCGTCCAAATCGCTTTGTACACGAAGCTTGATCTTGCCTGGCGGCAGACCAAGAACAAACTCACCTTCGAAATTGGTGACTGCGCTGATTTCCGGAACCGCGCCAGAGTCTGACTCGGCTACAACCAGGGCGTTCGCGACAGGAATCCCGTCATGCAAGACGATGCCAGAAACAAGCAAGCGTTCAACTCCAACTTCGAATAAGGTCTGCGACTTCGCTGGTAATTCGCGGTCCAGAATTGGCCGTAATTCCGAACCCGTTCGGTGTACCTCCTATCCCATAAGCGTGGATTCCGATTGCTCGCGGAACTCCACTCTGTGGATCTATCACGAACACAGGCGAGCCACTCTGGCCTCCGTATGTATCGACTTCGTAAAAAAGGCGTTCTTTTGTCATATGACGAACCCTGTTCTTGTGGTGGTGCTGCTCTCGTCCATAGCCACGGTCAGCCGGATAACCACTGATGTGAACGCTGCCGTTTACAAGCTCCTCATCATTCGGCACGGAGATTGGAAACCAACCTATGCTGTCGCCAAACGCCTCATCTAGATGAATTGCTGCGAAGTCCTGATCAGGGTCGCGATCTTCTATCCACCCTGCAACCGAAGAAAAATTGCGGCTTTCTGTTTTGCCAAAGGGTTCTTGTTCACGGTCGAGACCTGGTGTCACTTCGATGCTCGTTGCCCATCCTCCCATTGTATGACTGTCATAAACACAGTGCCCTGCGGTAACGACCGTCTTGGGACTGACCAGCCAACCCGTACCGCGGTAGCTCAGCCCCCCGGCTCGAATGTGGAGACCACAAATCATCCGCCAAGGCGATTCGCTTGTATCCAAAATGCGTACCCGATCGTCTTGCCCGATAACCGTTTCGCTTGATACTGAAGCGGTCAGTCCAAAGCCTTCCGTCGGGACTGAAGATAAAAGTTTTTTTGCGGATAGACCGCTCACAGCGATCTTGGAAGACGAGTCGGTCGAAAAGGTTTTTTGCGACATTATCTAGTGATCCAGTGGCTAGAGAACAAGGCGACCTGAACAATCTGGCTATCTCCAGTTGCCAGTTGTTTTCTTCGTGAACAGATTGATCCGTACATCACTTGCGACGCGAGCGAATTCACCGGCTTTCGCTCTCAAGCAGCTTTTGAACTCTGAGATGAATGTTGATTTCACTGTTGCGAGTCCAGCTCCACCAGAAACCAACGCCGCAAGAGCACCGGCCACCCCAGCGACTCGAGCCGCACGAAGAGCGCAATCTTTCAGAGCTTGTTCAACGTCGCGATTGTCAATGCGCCCGGTGGAGATCTTGACAAATGCCTTGTAGTTGCTTCGCCTTGTCATAGTGTGAGGTACGTTTACACAGATCTTCCTGCCGAGGACCCTGCGGCATTTCTTTCGCCAAACGACTTTGATTTCTGGTACTCCACTAACAGAGGCAAGCTGAAATTCTCTCGACGTCCGACCGGCCTCAGTCGAATACTCACTAGCCTCAGTTTCGACTTCTCCACCGTGGATGTGGAGTTCTTCGACTGCTTCTTCGTCTATGTCGATCTCAGTATTTGAAATGCTTTGCATTCCACCCGAATCATCACTACTATTTTCACAGTCTTCGCACGAAGCTTCTGAGTTGAAGTCGATGATAGTTTCTTCGCCGTCTGGGGATGCAATCGTCATTTCCATCTGAGTACTTTCATAGGAGTTAATGTATACGAGAGGCTTCAACGTCCATTGTTGAAATAAAAACGCACGGAACTGAGTTTCGTGCGCGAGATTGAAGAATTGCAGAATGTCCCGTCGCGCTGGACGCAGATGCAAAAGATTGATCTTTCTGGAGAGTATCGATGAACAGTAGATCCTTGTGGCCATGAATCACCTCGAAGCTCTTCTCGGCTTCAAACGCAAGCGAGCAAACAGGAAGCGCAATCAGTCCCGGCGCGAAAACGTGTCACGCGGCCAGTGCGTCGACGTGTGTTGAGAAACGAGTTCTCGTTGACGTTGGTGCTCAGCAGCGAGCGATGACGCGTGTTGGGCACATTCGGCCGATGCAATGGTAGAAGGTCTTCTCCGGCTTCTTTCAAGCTCAGATAGGCCTCGGCGTTGATCAGCTTGAGGAATCGCTTTGGTTTGGCGGATGACTTCCAAAGCGGCCGCGTACCCTTGAACTTCACACAAACGCCGGAACTCGCCCGAGTGATGCTTCGACAACTTGCCGTGAATTTTACGCTCCTTGTGAACCAAGCAACGCAGCACAGCAGAGGCTAAAAAATGCTCTTTCAAAGTTTTGCGAAGTGAGTCGCTGCCATCGAAAATGGCGAACAATTAGTGCTCGCACTGGAAACCCCGAGTCGTGATTTGAACAAGTAATTCCCTGGCGACCTCCAAGGTCTCGCTGCTTCCCGAGCCAAGGTCCAGCACTAATTGCGCCTGAGTAGATGCCCACAGCGACGACCGCAACTTGATCCTCAAAAAAACCAAGCTCTTCCATGGATGGTCACTCCGTCGGCCGCAACCGACGTAAGTTGAAGGCTTTACAGAGGACAGATTCTGCCCTTCGGGAGATCATCCTTCAACTTTCAACAATCAATGGGACGGTTCCAAAATTGGCTCCATTTGGCAGACTGAGTTGGTGCTAATTCGTAAGCCGAAAAAAGACCCTCTCGCCTGCTACCTTGGCATCATCTCTGTTGTTGAACAATCTCCTAATCTCCCGTACCACCCTGTCCAATTCGGTGTTGTCTGTCTGCGATACTTGCCACGTTTCGCCTCCGACTGTGATGGCGACAGGGGCTGTACCCGCATCGGGTTTGGCACCTCGTTGAATTACCGCAAGAACAGGCGTTTGCCTCCCAACAGCATCCGCGATGGCGACGTATGATAGTGCTGCGGCAAAGCTGAGAGTTGTGCGCAACGTTTCCGTCGGGATCCTCTCTCCTCTTCGACTAATCACTCTTCGTACTATTCCTGCCCCATCCCTCGACAGCGTTCTGTATTCACCTTGCCAAACGGCGCTCTGTGGAGCACTGCAGTCGCAAATGCCAATTTCTACGATTCCAAGAGCACCCGGCGCTGATGGCGGACCGAGGCAGGTACACCCATCATCGCATTCACCATGTTGCACCCAAAACGAACCGTTGTGTTGCCAGAAGCACTCATCTGTTGTAACTGGATGTGTCATTGTCTTCCTCCGAACCTGTTTACGGAAAAAACGGAGTCAAGCCGAATCGCATGATCACCATCCCTCGCGAATTCACTTTTCTCTAAGCCCGAAAGCTTGTGCGTGCCTTTAGACGCCGCCCTCGTCATTCCCATTTATGTCCTTTTGCAACTACTGTTTAATCGACAGTGTGTGTCGTTTCGTGCTCCACGTATATAATGCTCAAAGGTTGATTCCGTGCGCGAGATCCCATCTTTGTTCGTTCGGACTAGTAAGTTTACCGCTGTTGGCCATCTAAGAAATGCCGACCGGATTTGATCACACCTGTCGTAGCTGCCTGGTTGATTCGCGGCCAGAAAGGGAACCCTGCTAGGCGCCGTTATCAGCAAGAGACAGTGTGCGTCCCAAGCGGCTGAGAGTGCAAGCAACAATTCCGATGGGATTCGTTGAGCACACTATTTCTTTTCAGCTGTTTTTTTCACCGAGCAGATCGGGCGTAGGCCGAAAGAAAGGGAATCTGGTATTTTGTCGTTCCTCGCAGTACTACACCTTCTTCCTTCATAAAAGATGTAGCCCCCGCAGCCGACAAATCGTGTTACGACATCATCGTAGGCTATTTCGCACACGTTTCCGTAAACGTCAAATAGGCCCCAAGTGTTGGGACGCTTCAAACCACTCGCGCGAAAATTGCTATCACGACTCGTTTCCTGACTGCTTCGAAACCAACCGTAGTCGTCAAAATCTATGCTAATCTCGCTCGTGCTTCCCACGTGAGCGCCGTGAAAATAGTCTGTTTTTGTGCCAGTGCCCGCCGCCCATTGCCATTCGCGCATCGTGGGTATTCGGAATCCTACGGCGGATTCACTCGTCAACGAGTTCTCAGGGTGCTCTTCGTTGATCTCCAAGTAGTATTTGTCCCTACCATCCAAATCGCTTAGCCGATTGCAGATCCGCATCGCTGCAGGAATACTTATCCGGTGAGCTGCAACCTCTGGCGCCAACCACGGGATTCCTTCCACGGCGACAGACATTTCTTCATCGTTCGAAAATTGCTCCACCACAAACGTCTGTGGGATCTCGATAGCACTAATCCAAAACCCTGCGGAGTGAGAATACTTCGAGTCATCCGGGGGTATTGCCACATCGCCAGCCGGAATGGCTGGCACATGCACAAACGGAATTCTAGCGATCTCCTTGTGTGTTCGGTCCAGTTCTTCGTTATTCAGCGGAAGTTCGATATTAGATTTCGATCCGAAGTAGCGAACTGCCATTCCAGTTCCACGAGTCGGATGCCTTTCTGCTATTTCGAACAATCCCGATTGGATCTCTTTTCCACTCAAACTCTGGCGATGTAGGGAGTCAGCAGCCGAAACAATCAGGCATGCGAAAAGACTCGAGTCATCGGTGTCTAGAATGCTGAGCCACTGTTCGGGAAGCAGATCAAGATCTGCCATTAGAGTCTGTAAAAGAAACCTTGATCTTTGATCCTCGTCTGTTCGAGCGGCTTCTCGGGCGTAGCGTTCATTTCCTGCGAGCAGCCCCAATGCAACCCACTGAACACTAAGATCATCGTCACTTTCTGCGGTTGCAGAAACTCCGAGCTGTTTTTCGAGCAAAGCCGCGATTTTTTCGTCGCCCAAGAATTTGAGCGTGGGCTGTAGAAGGCGCGCCCAATCCATCAAACCACTTTTAGAGCACTCTAGTAGCGTTGACTCCTCACCCTCTGTTAGTGCACCAAGCTGGCCGATCGCGTAGAGGTATTTGATCCTAGCTTCAAGGCTCTCTGCTTGCTCGAGCTCCGCACGTACTTTGGCAACGACTCGACGCTGAATGCGGGAGTCAATGATTTGTGGCGCAAACAAGTCCTCCACTTCCTCTGGATCACGAGCTCGCGAAAGATCTTTCACAAACTCTTCTACTTGTTGAGAATCGTTCCAAAAGACGATGCCCGCGGCAGAAGCAAGCAACAAGATCGCAAACGCGATCGATGCTAGTGTAATTTTGCTGGACGTGACCTTAATGTAGCTTCGAGCCGCCCATGAACGAGGGCGGGCAACAGTAGGTTGCCCTTTCGTGAAACGCTCCAAGTCCTCTTGCAGCTTCTTGGCCGACGCGTAGCGACGGCCAAGAACGCGCTGAAGGCACTTCGTACAGATCGCTGCGAGATCGGGGTGGACCTCCCGATTGAGTTGCCTCGGAGAGGGCGCATCCTGCATTGCAAGTTGAGCCAAATACTCGGCCCTGGTTGTTGCTCGAAATGGTAGCTCCCCAGTCAACAGTTCAAACAAAACAACTCCGAGAGCAAATACATCCGCTCTCCCATCGATTGCAACGCTGTTCGCTTGTTCGGGCGCCAAGTAGGCTACGGTTCCCACCGACACGTCTGCTTCGGTAATTCTCTTGTCGGCAATCTGGGCTAAGCCAAAGTCAGTGATGTAGGGTTTCCCCGAGAGGTCCACTAGAATGTTTTCTGGTTTGATGTCGCGGTGTACGATGCCCTGTGCGTGTGCATAGTCCAACGCGTCAGCCAATTGCGATAAGACGACGGCAAGCTCAATGGGTTTTGAAGAGACGAAGCCGAACCACTCTCGGAGAGTAACTCCCTCAATCAGCTCAAACACGATCTGAGGTTTGCCTCCAATGGTGCCGGCTTCAAGCAACGTCACGATATTCTGGTGGTTTAGTCGCGCTGCAGCTTGCGTCTCTTGGTGAAACCTTGTCTCTCGAGATTGACGCTCCGCGTCAGAGTACCCACTTGATGACTCGCGAAGAATCTTTAACGCGACTTCGCGTCCCAACGAGCGGTCAGCTGCCCTCCATACGGCAGCGTGGGCACCCTCTCCTAGCAACTCAAGAATCTCGAATCTCTCGGTTCCATTACCTGAGACTTGATCACTCACTGGCCACCGACTTCACATTGAGGAGCTTTCTCAAGGCGTCCAGTGCGTTGCGGTGCAGACCACGGACGGCGGCGGCAGACTCTGGCCGAAGCTCAGCTACAGCTTCAAAAGTCATGCCCTCGCGGTAGCGAGACCGAAGAATATCTTGATGGCGAGCAGGCAGCTTGGCTATTGCGGATTCTAAGCGTTTAATCTGTTCATCCTTGCTCATGATTTCACTTGGCCTTAGTAGCCCAGACTCGACCAAATCGCGCGCAATATCACCAAACTGCGGTGCCTTTCGGCGAATGCAGCTACGTATGTGGTTTCGCGCTATTGCAAGCAACCATGCCCTTAGCCGTGTCGCATCCCGATATTCAAAGTTGTCCATGGCCTCGACAGCCCTTACGTACGTCTCGTGAACCACGTCTTCGACCGGGATTCTCGAACGCAGCGAAACGCTCATGCTTTGATTCAAAGCGTTGTGCAAATAATCAAGCTCAGCGCCAATCTGTTCGCGGATATCCATGTCGTCGCTCGCTAAAAACTACTCCAAGACCTAATGATACAACTCCCGACTAGCTATTACGTGCGCCAGAAGTGTGCTTTTTCTCTGACAGCGATTATCTGTCAGGATATTGTCAGGAAACTGAGCCAGCACCAGCATCTACTCAGCGAAACCGAACGACATATTGTTTCATTCGATGAAAGACTGCGGGATAGAAACCCGCAGCCCTGAAAGACGTAAACCATTATTTGAAAATGACTTACGAAAAGACAGAAGTGGAGGCGGCGGGAATCGAACCCGCGTCCCGCGATATTTCGGTGAAGGCCTCTACGTGCGTAGCTAGCTGTTTAAGTCTCGCTTGTTTGGTCGCCTACTAGCAAGGCTACCACTCAAGCCAGCCGGGAGCAAAGTTTAACGGAGCACGTGCCCGACACGATGATCCGCGATCCAGAATTGCGACTGGCAGTCGGGCGTCTCTGGCGAACCCCCTCAGCCAGGGCAACCTTATTTAGGCTGCCAGTTGTAGATTGGAATCTGCAACTAAAAGTTTTAGTCAGCTTTTAACGTGGCCAACTGACCAACCACGGCACGCCACCTACACGTCTAACTACCCGGTCGAATCCATTTCGCCCCCAATCAAGTTCCCTCCGCGACCAGCAAAAATGCCCACGGCCAATCATGGTGCCCATCGGCAGTCCACCACCGCAAATTGAACTTCATCCCACATTTTCGATGCTTGAGACGCGGCTGGCAAGTGTGTTTGCGCAGTCTTGAAGAGATTTTGCGGTCGGCCGGCCTCATCTTGAAACTCGAAACCAACCGAAACAAGGAGCCGCCGGACACATGCATGCGGCGAGCACCAATCCCCGTCCGGCGCGGGAACACTCTCGGCCAGAGGCCCGCGGCAAGCAATCATCTTGATCCGCCAAAGCGAGTTACTGCCGTGCACCGGTTCACCAAAGTACCTGTGCTAAACTAGCGATGGTTCCGATTTGTCCGGGTGCGACACTGCAAAGCCAAGCCACTCGAACCAAAACGTTGGTCCAACCGAGATCACTTCATGTCCAAGACGATCCTCGCGCTGTGCGTCTCCCTTGTGCTACTGGTAGGCTTGTTCTGGTTCCTGAATCTAGAACCGGCACGTCATGCTGATCACTCGGGGACAGAACCGATTGTGTTGTACTGCGCGGCTAGCAACCGAGCGGTCATGGAAGCCATCCGGCGTGACTACGAGGCCGAAACCAATCGGCAAGTTCAAATTCAGTACGGAGCGTCCCAGACGCTACTGTCCCAAGTCGAGGTGACGGGAGGAGGCGATCTATTTCTGCCGGCGGACGACAGCTATCTGGCCATAGCACGCGATAGACAGCTGGTAGACGAAGTGCTGCCAATCGCCCGCATGCAAGCGGTCGTGGCGGTACCGCGCGGTAACCCACTACAGATTCACAGCTTCCAAGATCTACTGCGCGACGACGTGCGGTTGGTTCAGGCGAACCCGGACGCGGCGGCGGTCGGCAAACTTTCTCGCCAGGTTCTGCAAGCCACTGGACAATGGTCCGCCTTGGATCAAGCCACGCAGGCCTATCGCACGACGGTCACGGACGTGGCCAACGATTTGCTCATTGGTGCCGCCGATGCCGGCATCGTCTACGACGCCGTCTTGCACACTTATCCCAAGCTGGAATTTGTCGAGCTCTCCGAGCTGCAACCCGCTAACTCATTGATCGCCATGGGAGTGTTGCACGGCACGAAGCAGCCAGCCCAGGCGCTACATTTCGCCCGCTATGTGGCTGCTCGTGATCGCGGGCTACGACACTATGAGCAGCATGGATTTCGCATTTCTCCCGGAGATCGCTGGAGCGATCAGCCGGAATTGTCCGTGTTCGCCGGCTCCATGCTGCGGCCGGCGATCGAGGACACGATCGCGCGCTTCGAGGAGCGCGAAGGTGTGCGAGTGACACGCGTTTACAACGGTTGCGGAGTCTTGGTCGCGCAGATGAAGTCTGGACAGTCACCCGACGCCTATTTCGCCTGCGACAGCGAGTTTATGCAGCAGGTCGCCGATCTGTTCCCCGAACCTGTGCCAGTCACGGAAAACGAGCTGGTGATCCTCGTCCAAAAAGGGAACCCACATCGCATTGCATCGCTACAAGATCTAACGCAGCCGGGATTGAGGGTCGGCATCGGCCATGAAAAACAGTGTGCCATGGGATGGCTGACGCAAAACACCTTCCGCGAGAGTGGGCTTCAAAGCGAAGTCATGGCCAACGTGACCGTGCAGACGCCCACCGGAGACATGCTGGTCAATCAGCTGCAGACCCGAGGACTGGATGCGGCGGTCGCCTACTTGAGTAACGCCGCCGGCGCGGCCGACAAACTGGATGCCATTCGGATCCAGGGTCTGAAATGTGCCATCGCCACCCAACCTTGGGCGGTATCGCGCGACTCGGACCAGGCGCAGTTGGCCGGTCGACTATTCGAACAGATTTGCTCGACGGACAGCCAAGAAGTATTTGCCGCCGAGGGCTTTCGATGGCAGCTAGACGCGGATATTGCACCGTAAATATCGTCATTTTGGCTAAGACTTCTCATAATTAGCGGCAAAGCGCTAGCCGCCGGTGTACCGACGATACCCGCGGCTTGCCGCTCACGACTATGGAGGCCCAGTCGTCGAAGTCACCATTTACGGGACTGTGCCTTGGTGTCCACCACTCCAAATTTTTTCTCTAAAATTCCGCTGCCTGTGTCCCGAACCGGCAGTGCGGTTCGTCAACGCCATACAAGCCGCACGAAGGGGGCGACGGGCTCTCACCGGCTACCACAACTACGAAAGATTGGAGCATCGAGATGGCACGTTTCATGTTTGTTTACCGAGGTCCCGCCGAAGAACACCAGCACGATATGGCCCCGGAACAAATGCAGCAGCTGATGGAGGCCTGGAACGGCTGGATTGGCAAAGGGTTTGAGGAAGGTTGGATGGTCGACGGTGGCGACGCCCTGCATTTGGAGGGCAAAGTCGTGAACCATGACAAAGTTGTCTCGGACGGACCGTTTGCAGAAGCCAAGGAGATCGTCGGTGGATACTCGATCATCCAATGCGATGATTTGGCAGCCGCCGCCGAAATCGCCAAGTCGTGTCCTGGCATCGATTCTCCAGGAGGCTTGATCGAGATCCGTGAATTGGCGGGAATGGGCCCCAAGGAGTAGGTATTGGACCGGCCCGAACAGTTCGCGCTGGTTAATCCGCACAGCCGTTTGAAAGGCGAGCCATGACCGGAGAACTGCCCGAAGATTCGCCGGCAGATCTCGTCGAACACTTCTTTCGCCACGAATCGGGGAAGCTCATTGCTTCTCTGGTTCGTTTCTTTGGCTTGCGACACTTTGATCTCGTGGAAGACACGGTGCAAGCCGCGTTGGTCGAAGCGCTGCGTACTTGGCGACACCAGGGCATTCCCAACAAGCCCAGCGCCTGGATCCATCGCGTGGCCAAGAATCGAGTGCTGGACCGGCTGCGCCGCGACAAGAAATTTGCGGAACTGGCGACATCCATTGGTACCAGCGAAGCCAGCTTGGAATCGCTAGATAGCTGCCTGAGCGACGACCAGTTGCAGGACAACTTGTTGCGGATGTTGTTTACGTGTTGTCATCCTGATCTACCCGCGGATGCGGCCATTCCGTTGACTTTAAAGACCGTGTGCGGCTTCGGCGAGCGAGAGATAGCCCAGTGTTTGTTGATTCAAGGTGCAACCGTACGTAAACGAATCTACCGGGCCAAAAGATCGCTGATACAGCGCCGTGTGTCGTACGAACTACCAGGCTTGGAACAACTGTCTGCCAGGCTACAGACCGTCCACAACGTGCTGTACCTGATGTTCAACGAAGGCTACGCATCGTCGGTATCCGATGCGGCCATAAGAATGGACGTGTGTGAAGAGGCCGCCCGGCTATGCCACTTACTGACCTTGGAACCCAAATGCAGCAATCATACCACCCATGCTCTGCTCGCTCTGATGCTGTTTCACGCCTGCCGATTCGGAGCCCGCATTGACCAAGAGGGAGCTCTCGTGCTGTTGGAAGACCAGGACCGAGAATTGTGGGACCGGCGTTTGATGAACAGAGCGATGGAGTACTTGCATTATGCGTCTACACCTGACGAATGGACCAGCTATCATCTGGAGGCCGCCATTGCCATGCATCACTGTCGGGCAGATAGCTTCGCCAACACCAATTGGCCGGCCATCATCGCTTTGTACGACAAGTTGCTAGCTTCTCGCCCCTCGCCGGTGTACGAACTGAATCGAGCCATTGCCGTTGGACAACGTGACGGGCCGCAAACGGCTCTGGCGCTACTGCATGATCTGCGCAGCGACTCGCGTCTGGCCGATTATCATCTGCTGGACGCCACATTTGGGGAGTTGTATCGCAGATCGGGTGAGCTCGACACGGCGCGGCAGTACTACACCTCAGCGATGTCCAAAACTCAATCCGCGTCCGATCGGGAGTTGCTACGACGACGGCTGTCCCAGCTAGGATCCTGACGCGGAAGACACTGCCATCGTGCCCGCTTGATAGATCCGATTCCGCGCGCTGATCTCCCAAGTCTGTTGGATCTGTCCTTGTTCCACCACCAAAAAATGACTGTGCAGAGCAACGGTGGGACAAATGTGGCCGGGCAGAGCGTACAGTATGTCTCCCACCGAATACCGATCCGCAGCCGGTGATTCCAGGACGAGATGCTCCTCATTGTGCTGGACAAAGCGAGCGTCCGGCAAATCCGGAAAGTAGCCACGCTGATCCAGTGATGGGTCGCCCGCAAGCGCCTTGTGCCCCAAATCGACGGTCAGCTGATGAGTGTGCTGTTTGGATACTACGCGGGTTACCAACCAGGCCGCCGTTTGAAAACCGGACATGTCCGGATAATCGCGGCTATAGTTCAGGTCGGACAGTATGCAAGTTCCTGGCGAGCATTCGATGTGCAGGTCATCCGGTAGTTCCAAGTCGGCAAAGACCGGAAACGTGGGCGTGCCACCACAGACCAAGGTGTCAACAGGCAATCCCAACTGGCGCAAACTACCCACCAAATGGAGCACGGGTTGCATGAGTGCGGTCACCGCCGACTGTCGCTCGGCCAGTGACGGCAGGTGATTCTGGCCATCGTACACATGCAGCCCCACCAGCTGTAGCGACGGCCACCGTGCAAGCTGCTCAGCCAGCTCGACCACCGTCGATCCCGGTGCGACACCAGTTCGATGCATCCCTGTGTCGATGTCGATCAACACCTCGAGCACCATTTGTCGCTCTTCAAAATGAGCTGATAATCGCTCCGCACCCGGCAAATCTTCGACGACCGCAGCGAAGCGGGTCGATGGATAGGCGGCAACTAGATCCGCCAAGACAGCAACGGCCGGTCCCACCAGCGGATAAGCCACCAGCACCTGCGCCGCACCGCATTCGGCCAACATGCGGGCCTCGGCCAACGTCGCACATTTATGCTTGGTGATGCCAGCCTCCAATTGCATCCGCACAATCGCCGCACACTTGTGAGTTTTGACATGCGGACGCAGACGATCGGCACTGCCGGCCAGCCGAATACACTCCTCCAAATTGTGCCGGACACGCTCCGGAAAAAGCAACAGCGCCGGAGTCAGCAACTGCTCACAGTTCGTCAATCGGCTAGCGGGTACAGGTAACATGGCTAAAAAATCGACTTGCTAAAGGCTACTGCGAATCGGCCAGGCTGATGCAAACCAGTTCTTTGTCATTGCGGGCGAACAGGCAACGATTCGCTAAAGCGGGATGGCTCCACACCACGGGCCGTCCGAAGCACTCTCCGGTTGGTTCCAGCACATGCATTCGCCCCAGCTCTTCAAATCCACTTGGAGACAAGTTGGCGAAAATCAAATCGCCCGTTTCGGCAAACAAGATGTATTTGTCCTCATGCTTAACCACGAACGCTGTCCCATGGCCCGCGCGGCGGTCGCCGCCAGTGGTCAACTCAAACGTTTCCCAGTAGCGCTTGCCATCGTCTGGATTCACGGCAATGAACATGCCGCTGCCGCAGTCGGAGCCGTAGATCGCGTCTTCTTCAAAAATGGCGGTGGCATTGGCCGAGTAAAGTCCCAACTTGGGCTTGCCGGTCCACAGCGTCTGATCCGGTTTGCCATCGGCGTTGATCGTAAACATGGCTGCCGTCTCGCCGATGCCTGAAGCGAATATTCGATCGCCCTGGCGCTGAGGCGCCGCGATGGACATTTCGTAGCGTGGCACCAAAGGGTACGTCCAGTCGACTTCCCCCGTCTGCGGATCTAGCGCGTTGAGCGAATCGGAGTGCCACACCAACAGACGTTCTCGACCACCCAACACATGAATCATCGGCGGACAGTAACCGATGTCCTTCGCGGTTAGCGCCGTCCAAAGGACGGCTCCGGTCATCTTGTTAAGAGCTATCACCGTACTATCGGCACCGCCTGCCAACGTATACAGAAGATCTCCGTGCACCAACGGATGAGCTGAATATCCCCAGATGGGAGACCGCGTATTGAACTCCTCAGCCAGTTGCTTCTTCCAGAGAACTTTTCCGTCTTGCGTACCAACGCACAGCAAATCGCCTTCGGCGCCCAACACGTAAACACGGTCACCGTCCACCGTTGGGGTCGCTCGCGGCCCGCTGGGATAGGACAAATTGTAGGGTCGTTCATATTCCAGCTGCCAAATCTGTTCGCCGGAAGCCGCGTCGAAACACGTCACGCGTTCCAGACCGGTCAACGCGTCTCTGCCGCCGGGGTTATTGGTCACGCGGCCGGACTCGATGACATAGTCCGTCACAAATACTTTTCCGTCAGCGACTGCCGGACCGGAATAGCCATGCTGCACGGGGACTCGCCAAAGCACTTTTAATCCATCCTCCGGGATGCTTGATACGATGCCTGTCTCCGCGTACCGCCCATCGCGCGCGGGTCCCATCCACTGGGGCCAGTCATCGGCCAGCGCCTGCCGGGCAATGGTGGGCAGTATCAGCAGCGGTACGAACAAGCCGTGCAGTATCCACCCGCATCGATTGGAAAAACTCATAACACGCTTTCAAAAAGCCTAGGAACCTCATTAGTTTAGGCGTCTCCGCACGCGCTGAACACTCGTCTGCCCGTCGTCACGATGCTCAAAACTCGTTGGCCATTGAATTTGGCTGGCGTGTTGGGGAATTTCTGGTCATGAGCGATTTGCCAGCGAGTTTGCTACACTGCAAGGCGCCGGACCACTGGCGGCCCCATGTTCGCGTTGCCCCAAAACACCGATATGGACGGCCGTGTTCCGGCAGATCCTAGCTTTAGCTGATCGGCCCGCCGGAGCTAGCCGCCCCTCTGCAGACCTTCCTGATTCCCACCGGTCCGCTCTTTCAAAGACGAGGTGACCATGCGCGTCCTGCCATTTCTCTGTGCATTGTTTTGTACCTTTTGTTACATCAACCTGGTGCTCAGCCCGTCGGTGGCAGTCGCGCAAGAGACGCCCACCCAGGAGCAACTCGGTGGCGAAGTTGCCAGCTACGTCGCTGATGTCGCCCGCCAGCCCCTGGAGGCCAGCGTTGCACGGATTGTCCAGGCTCTGCAGCTGGCGGGCAGCCCACTGCCCGATGAAGACTTGCAACAGATCGAGGAACTGCGATCCAGTTCGGAAGATCCTCGGGTCGTCCGGCAACTGCAGGCGATCTTGGACCGGCATTGCCTGGTGCGCGTGGACATTAATCCGGAGAGTCGCGTCAAGGTGGCTCGGGGAGTCGCCCCAGCTCGATTGGACCAGCTGGGCTGGACCAATTTCCTGGTCAAGGTTGTCAATGAGGCTGGAGTCACGGCTCCGCTGGTTTGCACCAGTCCTCAAGCTCGGCCGATGGTGCGCCGCAGTAGCTCAGCCGCGCAGCCCACTATCGATATCTCGCCCGCCGATGCAAGTCGTCGTTGGTTGGACATCGCGCTCGTAGATTCTCAACCACTCAAGCCGACTTTGTCAGGTCTACGGGTAGAGTATCGGATTCTACAACTGTACAGTCGCGACCGCGGCCAGCGCGAAGCCACGCTGTCGATGCACGTCGGGCAGGGCACTCAGGATCTGGGGTTCCGTAGCGAATTGCCGATTCTGTTTACCTGCCGTCCCTCCGTTGAAATTCCATTGGTCATTCGCGACATCGATGGCCGGCCGACAACTTGCAGTTTGCTGGTTAAAGACGATCAGGGTCGAGTGTATCCCAATCCGTCGCGCCGACTGGCACCCGACTTCTTCTTCCACGAGCAGATCTATCGCAGCGACGGGGAATCCATTCGGTTGGCTCCAGGGCGTTATCACATTCAGGCCTATCGCGGTCCGGAGTACTTAACTGCCGATATCCGCCTGGACGTGCCGGAGTTCGGCGAGCCCGATCCGCTGACGGTTCCTTTGGAACGCTGGATCCACATGGCTGACCACGGCTGGTTTTCAGGCGATCACCATGTGCATGCGGCTGGATGCGCGCATTATGAAAATCCGACCCAAGGCGTGACGCCAAAGGACATGGTACGGCATCTGGTCGGAGAGGACCTAAATGTGGGCTGTGTGCTTAGCTGGGGACCGTGCTGGTACTACCAGAAGCAGTTCTTTGACGGCCAAGTCTCGAAGCTGTCCCAACCCGGCCACTTGATGCGCTACGATGTCGAAGTCAGCGGATTTCCCTCGTCACATGCCGGCCATTTGTGTCTTTTAAATTTGACCGAGGACGATTTCCCGGGAACGAAATCGATTGAACAGTGGCCAACTTGGACGCAGCCGGTGCTGGCGTGGGGTAAAGAGCAGGGCGGTGTGGTCGGTTACAGCCACAGCGGCTGGGGCCTGGCTCTACCCGACTATCTGCCGAACGGAGGGCGTGGGCGATTTCCGCGAACGTGGGGAGGTGCCAATCCTGGCCAGGCCGGTCGCGCAGCCGATCGGCTACCCGACTATGCCATGCCACCCTTTGACGGCATCGGAGCCAACGAGTTCATCGTTACGACCACGCACGGCGTATGCGACTTTATCAGCGCGGTCGATACGCCAGCGATCTGGGAACTCAACATCTGGTACCACACGCTCAATTGCGGCTTTACAACTCGTATCAGCGGAGAGACGGATTTTCCATGCATCTATGGTGAGCGCGTCGGTCTGGGCCGCAGCTATGTGCAGATTCCCGATACAACGGCAGAGGAGCTCTCCTACGCGGACTGGGTGCATGGCCTGCGCGACGGTCGCAGCTACGTCAGCGACGGCATGAGCCACTTGTTGAGCTTCTCTGTCGGCGAGCAGCAGTTGGGTGTGGTCGGCGGTCAAAACCAACCCAGTCGGCTTGACCTGGAGCAACCCGGCAGGCAAACCGTCAGGTGCCGTGTGGCAGCCCGCTTGCCGGAACAACCAGGCGCGTTGGGACGCCAAATTGCCTCTCGTCGGTTGGATGAAAAACCATACTGGCACCTGGAACGAGCTCGCCAACCCAACAGCCGCCGCGTGCCGGTAGAAGTCATCGTCAACGGCCAGGCCGTCCAGCAAGAGTTCATCGAGGCCGATGGTCGACCGCGTGATCTGGAGTTTGATATTGATATTCCGCATTCGTCCTGGGTGGCTGTCCGTATTCTGCCGTCGATGCATAGCAATCCGATCTTTGTGCATGTCGGCGGACAAGAGATTCGCGCCAGCCGACGCAGTGCCGAGTGGTGCCGCGATGCAGTTGACGTTTGTTGGAGTCAAAAACGTAAACAAATTCGCCCCGAAGAAATTCAGGCCGCCAAAACTGCGTACGATCAAGCACGCGAGACGTATCAACGGATCATGTCAGAAAGCGTGGTTGAGTAGAAATCCCGCGATCGATTGGCGTCGGTGAAGAAATCTCAAGTGCCACGGCGATTCCCGAACCAGGCAATATGGGCTCGAGGACAGAACTGAACTCCGTGCGACTGGCACCAAGGCTCCAACCACTCAGCTCGTTGCTCCAGTTCGGATTGCTCGACGCCCTGCGGCATCAGTAGCACTCGGCTCCGATCGACGGCGCCCAAGCGTTCGACGTAGCTCAAGACCTCACGCGCATCCGACTCATCGTCAACAACGAACTTGAGTTGATACGCATGCGTGTCCATAAACTGGCGGACGACCTCTAGCCGCTCTCGCCGCCGCTCATGTGCCCGCTGCCACTGCGGTGAAAACGGTGTGCGTTGCGGATCTGGTGTCGAGCCGGATAGTTTGGGACTGATCGACATCAAATCACAGGGCAAGTCGGCCCACAGCGTGCCCGCCGTTTCAATCGTCAGATGGTAGCCTTCTTGCTTGAGTTGCCGACACAAGTCGGGAAGTCGACGATGGATCATGGGTTCCCCACCGGTCAAGACGATGTGTCGCGGCGTCTCCGCCGTGCAAGCGTCCACGATGTCGTTCACCGTCAGGTGCCGGCCAGAGGGCTGCCAAGATGCAAACGGCGTATCGCAAAACCAACAACGGAGATTGCATCCACTGGTTCGCACAAAGATACTAGGCGTGCCGGTCAGCAGTCCTTCGCCTTGAAGACTGGCGTAGATCTCGCTGATCCAAATCGTGCCGGCAGCCGATTCGTTCGCGGCAGAATCATTAGCGGCAGACCGGACAGACGACAACTCGGACGAGGCCTCTGTTGGCGCAACTGCGCCCCCCTTCCGGTTTTGGGGGAGAGATTTCATACTCGTGGAGATTCCTGCAGCTTCGACAACACCCATTGGAGAATTCTGACCGGTGTCCACACCCTTTCAAGATCAACTGGAAGTATTCGAGAATAGTTTTCCCGACCGGGAGTATGAAATTGAAATTGAATGCCCAGAGTTCACGTCGATGTGCCCCAAGACTGGTCAGCCAGACTTTGGAACTCTGATATTCAGGTACGTTCCGGATCAAACCTGTGTCGAGCTGAAGAGCCTCAAACTATACCTGCAAAAGTTCCGCAATGAGGGCATCTTCTACGAGAACGTCACCAACCGAATTCTGGATGACTTCGTCGCCGTTTGCCAACCCAGACGATTGACACTGGAAAGTCACTGGGGAGCACGCGGAGGCATCACGTCTATCATTCGCGTACACTACGTCTCGCCTACTTGATTCCACCAACGTGTGAGATCGAAGTGGGCCGCGAAACGGTCAAACCATCGGCCAACATCTAATTTTCAATTTATTACATCGAGAACAACCATGACTGCTCCCCCTGTGATACTCAGCGGATTTGCGGATGAGGCCGCCAACCAAAAACAAGCGATACAGCAGTACGCGGCTCTGGCCGCTACGGGGTTGCAGTACTACTCGATTCGCTTCATTGACGTAGGCAACGGCATCAAGAACGCCATGGCTCTGACCAAGGCAGAGCTGAAGAAGGTTGTCAAACTGCAGGCAGAGTATGGACTCCAGGTGGCCACGATGGGCTCCCCGATTGGGAAAGTCAAACTGCTGGATGTCGACGATGGGACGCAGAACAAATTCATCCCGTTCAAGCAGTATCTCAAGAAAGATGTGCAGCATGCTTGTGATGTTGCCAACACCCTGGGCACCAAACTGCTGCGCGGGTTTTCGTTCTATCACCCCAAGGGAACCGATCCAGAAGATCATTTGAGTCAAGTCGTGGACCAGTTGGGGCAAATAGCCGATCTCTGCGCGGCCGAAGGGCTGGTGTTTGGCTTGGAGGTCGAAGCCAATTTGGTCGGCCAAACCGGTGCGTTGCTTGCCAAGTTGCATCGCCAAGTGAAGCACCCAGCGTTGGTGCTGATTTTTGATGGAGCCAACTTGGTCTGTCAGGGAATGACTCCCGACGAAGTCTTCGCCGACTACCAAGCGATGAAGCCCGGTTTGGGTTGGATCCACGTGAAAGATTATCGCCATCCGGGCACCGGTCGCCTGACCCATATTGATGAGGCGTCGCTAAAGAACTTCGTGCCGGCGGACATCGGAGACACTGGTCACGAGGCCATTTTGCGAGATCTGGCATCGGAACTGCCAAAAATCGATCGTCGGATGCGAAAGCTAGGCGCGCCTGGCGTCATTTTCGATCTGGAGCCTCATGTCAAAGGCGGCGGCCAATTTGGTGGCTTTAGCGGGCCAGACGGTTTTGGAGTAGCCTTGCGAGGTCTCTGCCGCGTGCTGGATTACGTAGGCATCGACTATCACTTGACCGACTTTGAAGACATTCTGGAGCGACGTGAGCTCTAAGCCTCCCAATGCTACCTCTCCAAGCTGGCACGGTTTTTCGCGAAACGAGCTGTTGCGAGAGATTCAGCGGTCCGTCGATCTAGAGATCGTGCCCGTCCACTTGGGCGGCCAGCTGTTCCAATGGTATCGGGTGGCAAATCCCGAAGGGCTTCTCGAACAGGCAGCTGCGGCCGAGGACGCGCGCCACGCCGAAGACCTGGACCCGTTCTGGGCGGCCACTTGGCGTGCCGCCTTGGGGCTGGACCGCTTCTTGGGTCGACTGCCATTAGCCGGCCGCCGCGTGTTGGAATTGGGCTGCGGTTCGGGACAAGCCGGCACCGGGGCTGCCGCCAGGGGTGGAATGGTAACGATGACCGACACCGTCGAATTGGCGTTGCAAGTAGCCAAGTTAAACGCTTGGCCGGTGGCCCACCGTGTGCGTGTTCGTTTGCTGAACTGGCAGCGGCAACGATTGACCGAAGAAGCCTTCCCTATCATCGTTGGCTCGGATTTAGTCTACGATCCTGCCCTGTTCCCAAGGCTGGAAGCGTGCGCGCGGCAACATCTGGCAGCTGGAGGCAAGCTGTACCTCAGCGAACCCCATCGTCATACCGGAGACAGGTTTGCTGACTGGATTCGTCAGGCGGGTTGGGACTGTCGCGAACACGATGTGGATCTAGAAGATCAACGCGTTGCGGTGCGCGTGTTTGAGTGCTGGCGGCCTCAGAATTCGGCGTAGGTCGGGCAGCGGCTCGAGAACAACGTGGTATCCTGTTACGCCGGATCGCACTCAAGTTGGATTCACTGGGCATTGTCACGCGATCAGTCACGCGATCAAAAACGTTACGCCATGCAAACTCAAATTCGCGATGCCGCTTCCGCGGATGTGGGCACGATCCACGAGATCTACAATTATTACGTCGAAAACTGCACTTGTACGTTTCAAATCGAGCCGGAGACGCTGGCCGAACGGCAGGCCTGGTTCGACGCTCGAAGACCTGAGCATCCGGTAACGATTGCCGAAGTGCAAGGTACAGCAGTCGGCTGGGCCGCTCTATCCACTTGGAATAGCAGGAAAGGTTACGCACGCACGGTCGAGGCGTCGATCTACATTCACCACGATTGGCATCGTCGCGGCATCGGACGAAAACTGCTGCAAGATCTGATCAACCGCGCCCGGGAATTGGGACACCACGTAATTATTGGCGGCGCTTGCACGGAGCAAACAGCCAGCATTGCCTTGCAGGAATCGCTGGGCTTCCAAACAGTCGGCCAGTTCCGCGAAGTCGGGTTCAAATTCGGTCGGTGGCTAGACGTTGTCTATTTGCAGCTGTCGCTGGAGCCCGACGAAAGCTCTTAGTCTTGCCTGGGCAAAGCCAATCCGCAGCGCACGGCCAGCCAGTGCTTCGCGTCCAGTGTCAGCATGAACACAGCAGGCACCAAGAAGACGGTAAACACGGTCGACAACACCAAGCCGCCCAACACAACCGCGCCCAACCCACGGTAAAGCTCGCTGCCCGCGCCCGGAAACAACACCAGAGGCAGAAGTCCCAAAACGGTTGTCGTGGTGGTGATCAAGATCGGCCGAATCCGTGTGCGCACGCTGTCTGGAACGGCTTCGCGAGGTGGCCGGCCTTCACGGATGTAGTTGAGTGATTGGTGCACAATCAAAATGGCATTATTGACCACCGTACCGATCAAAATCACGAAGCCCAGCATGGTGAGTACGTCCAGAGCCTGGAACAGAAACTGATTCAGCAAGAACAATCCCAACACGCCTCCGACCGCTCCCAAGGGCACCGTAAAGATGATCACCCAGGGGTACAACCAGGATTCAAAGAGCGCGGCCATCAACAAGTACGTGATGGCCAGCGCCAGGATCAGATTCCATCGCAGCGCGTTCCAGGCTTGACGCAGCTTGTCCGCCGTACCGGAAAGCGAAACCATCGTTTCTCCATCGATCACCCCTTCGGAGTGCAGCGGTTCTACAATTTGACGGTCAATGTTCAACATGGCCTCTTCCAAAGGAACCGTGAGAGGCGGTGTGACTGAAATCGTGATCGCCCGCAAGCGTTCACGGCGCATGATGGCTTCGGGGCCACTACTCGGTTCAACCACGGCCACCGCTGACAACGGAACGATACCTCCAGGCGTGGCGATCGGTAATGATTCAATATCCTGGGTACGACCAACGAAAGACCCTTCCCCCATGATCGTCAGATCGATCTTGTCCCCATCGACGAAGTAGTCGCCGGCGTAGGCACCGTCCACGAACGCGTCGACGACATAGCCTAGTTCGGCCGCGCTGATCCCCAACTCAGACGATTCCATCGACTTGGGCTGGACGTGAATTTCCGGACTGGACAGATCCAAACTGGGCCGGGGAGATGCCTGAGCGTCTGGGATGATTCGCTTCACGTCGTTCAAAACACGCCGTCCGACCGCGATCAACTTATTCAAGTCGCCGCCGGTGATCTCGATATCAACTGTCCGTCCACCTGTCAGGCCCCGCTCAAACAGACTGGATTGTTTGACAATGGCTCGAGTGCCGGGGAATTGGGAGCCCGCTTGCTTGACCAGCGGAATCAACTCACGGACTCGCTCTTCCTCAGTGGCGCGAAAGCCCATGAACACACTAGTGCCTCGCACGGCGTAGAAATAGTAATCAACAGTCGGATAATCCAGTGCAGCGGCTTCGGGGCTGCCCGGATCCACGTCCCAATAGGGCTGCAGGTCGGATTCCAACTTTTCACCCATGTGCATCAGTTGTTCAATGTTATAGCCGGGAGGCGGCGACAAGCTGCAGAACACAAAGTTGCGGTTGCCGGAAGGCAGATACTCGACCTTGGGCCACAGCGCGTAGCTCACGCCCAACGAGAAGGCGACCATGCACAGCACAAGCGCGAGTGATCGAGACTGTCGAGCCAGGATCCAGCGATTCGTACCGGCCACCCAAGCCGTCAAGCCGCTGCCAAAGTTGCTTAACCACCGAACGAAAGTGGAGTCAGACCCGACCACCTCCGGCGCCGGTACAGAATCAGTTCGGTGAAGCGGCTCGGCAGAGCGATCTGGTTTCGCCAAACCCGTTTGAAAATCGCGAAACAACCTGGCCGCAGCCGTGGGAATCATGGTGAAGGAAATCAGGAGTGACAAGCCCACGGCGCAGGCGATAGCCAAAGCGATGTCGCGAAACAACTGGCCGGACGTATCTTGCACAAACAGCACGGGAAGAAACACGGCGATGGTGGTCAGTGTTGAAGCCACCACGGCACCGGCGACTTCGCTGGTCCCTTTTGCGGCAGCTTGTGGGGCGTCTTCACCCAATTCTCGCCGCCGATAGATGTTCTCCAGCACCACGACCGCATTGTCGACAAGCATACCGACGGCAAACGCCAGTCCGGCCAGACTGATCACGTTCAGCGAGCGGCCCATCAAACCGAGTAAGAGAAAGGTACCGACCACACTGGCCGGAATCGCCAACCCAACCACCAGTGCTCCACGGCCAAACCACAAGCCGGCCAACAGCGTCAAGACAATCGTCAACAGAAAGAACCAAGGTGATACGTAGACGGCCGCCAGCGCGCTGGCGGCGATGACTGGTACGGACAACAACGTAGCGCGACCCAAGTGCAGAAACAACATCAACACGATGATGGTCAACGTACCACCGACAAAAATGTTCTGCTGTACCAGACTGATCGCCGACTTGATGTATTCGGTTTCGTCGTAGTATTGGAAGAGTTCTAGATTCAGGCGCTTTAGCACGCCATCGTTCAGATCTCGCGTCGTTTGGTACAGTCCTTCCATGACCTCCAACACGTTGGCATCGGACGCGCGGCGCACACTGAGACCGTTGCTGGTCAAACCGTAGCGACGGGAGAGGCTGTCGACCTTTTTGTAAGCCACGCGGACGTCTGCCACATCGCCGACATAGACGGGCATACCTCCCTCGGAGCTGAGAATCTGGCTACGGACTTGGTCGGGATCGCGAAACTGCCCGAGTGTTCGAATGATGTAGCGACGCTTGCCCTCCCATAAATCGCCCGCGGAAGTATCCTTGTTTTGCCCCGATAGCGCGGCCCGTACATCGGCGATCGTCAACTGACGAGCGGCCAGACGCTCGGGATCGACAATCACTTGCAGCTCTTCCTGCTGCCCGCCATAGGTGTCCGCTTCGGCCACACCTGGCACTCGCTCGAACTGTGGTTCGATGATGTCTTCGGACAACTTGCGGACTTCTTGGAGATCGACCTCCGCCGGCAGCAGCTCGCTCAGTTCCGGATGCTGGTCGCCTAATTGAGCGTAGACTTGCCGCAGTCGAAACACACGCAAGCCGGTATTGGCCGCGGTGCGCGACGGCTCCAGTTTCTCTGCCAGATCCGGGTGACGCCCTTGAAACTCCGTAATCTGTTGGATCGACGGCGGCCGGGCAGTCAGTGCGAACCGGGCGATCGGGCTGTCGCTAGTGTCCGACGCTTCGATAACCGGTTCGTTCGCATTGAGCGGATATTCACGGACTTGCTGTAGTCGCGTGTTGACGCGCATCATAGCGTCGCCAATGTCGGTACCGACCGCAAACTCCATCGTGATACTGGCCGAACCGGATCGGCAGGTCGACGTCATCTTGACCAGACCCTCGACCGCGGCCAGCTGTTCTTCCTGCTCTTGAACGATCTCGCGCTCTATCTCACTGGGACTGGCTCCCGGCCAGCTCGTGTCGACCGATAGAACGGGATTCTGCACCGCCGGAATCATCTGCTTCGGCATCGTCAGCAGGGAGATCGACCCAAACAGGCTGACGATCAAAATGCCCACAGTGACTTTGACCGGATTGTTGATGAACGCGTTGAACAGCTGCATCGGTGGTCCGGCTATTGAGCGGGTTCAGAATCGGCGGAACGCGGCACAATCTTGACACGGCTTTCGGGTATCAGCCGCTCGTTGCCAACCACCACCACGAGCTGCCCGGCGGACAGCGCTCCACTGACTTGGATCAAGTCGTCCACGGCAACACCCAATTGCACCGGTACCTTGCGAACGATGCCTGTTGGTAGCTCACTGGACTGCGCATCCAAATCGACGACGTACACGGAGCGCTCGCGAGCATTTAAGACCAGCGCGTCTTTGGGCACCAATGGCATCAGTTGCTGGCCGCCAGCCGGCAGATCCACGCGCGCCAACATGCCGGCCATTAACAGCGGCGCACCGTCGTGAATTTCATTGTCGAGTCTGACCAGGACCGGGAACGTTCGCGCTCGGGAATCCGCCATCGGGACGACCCGATCGATGGTACCAGTCAGCAATTTGTCGGGCAGTTCGGGAAACTCGACTCGAACGGCATCGCCGCGTTTCAGGCGAATCGCGTATTGGGCCGTCACCGGTGCTTGGATTTCCACTTGATTCAGCTGGATGACCTGAGCCACCGGATCGCCACTGGCAACCCATGCGCCGACTTCGGTGTATTCCGCCGAGACGAAACCGTCGAAGGGCGCGCGCAAAGTGTGTTTCTCGATGCGATCTTTGATCAGGTTAACGCGTTGTTGCTGCAATTCCACTTGGGCTGCCGCCTGGGCAATGCGTTCTTCACGAGGGCCGCTCTTGACTCGTTTGGCGGCCGCATCGGCGGCTGAAAATGCAAACTGCGTGATACTAGCTCGCTCGCGGGCATCTTCCAGATCGGCATCCGTGGCCGCGCCGCTGGCGGCTAGAGCTCGCAGCCGAACTAACTGTGCCGAGGCATTCTCCTGGGCGGCCCGTGCGACCTGCAGCTGCGCTTCCGCCTCGGCCACATCTTCAGCGCGAGAACCATTTTGTTGCTCGACCAATTGCTGCCGGTAGAGCTCCAATTCGGCATTGGCGGCGCGCAGTTCGATCTTCAAGGTCTCCGTTCTCAGCTGAGCCAACGGCTGACCGACCGTCACTGCTTGACCAACGTTCACTAGGAAGTCAGCAACGCGACCTGCGGTCGCCGCGCCAACCGTGCTGGTACGCAACGGATTGACCGTGCCAACCACGCGGTGACCCTGCAAGATCTCGGTCTCGATGACCTCCGCCACTTCCACCGGTTGCGCAGACTCATCTTGCCCCCGGACCAGTGAGAGGCCCAAGGAAAGCCCCAGACATAGCGACCAGCCAAATCGGAACACCTGTCGGGAACAATCAGCGCGCAGCATGGTGAACTAAGGGTCGGATGAACGAGTGGAAGGCGGGAAGGGAGGAAAGGCAAGGGGGGGCAGGGGCAACGTCTATTATGATCGACGCAGTTCCAGACAGGCAGGTGAAGAAATTGGATTGCGCGAGATTTTTCCGCGTACACTTCGTTCCGGCGCGTCGTTCTGGATAGCAGTTTCCAGTCCGGAGTCTTCCAGCGCTGGGTTTTTAGACGAGCGGCAACCCCCGGCCGGCCTTGACCGTTCGCAGCGACAGAATGGACTGGATTTTGGTAACACCAGGCAAGCGGCTAATCGACTGCCGATGGATCCGCTCATAGTCTTCAGCATCGACCGCGATGACGCGCAGCAGATAATCGTATTGACCACCGACCAAGTAGCACTCGAGCACTTCAGGAATCTTGGACACCGCCTTCTCGAACTTTTCGAAGGCATCTTCTACTTGAGTCGCCAGTGACAGTTCAACAAAGAACTCGACCGAGTAGCCCAGCTTCTTGGACGACAGCTTGGCCACATAACTGTTGACGATGCCACTTTCTTCCAAGGCCTTGATGCGGCGATGGCAAGCGGATGTCGACAGATGCGCACGCGCGGAGATCTGAGCCACCGTCTGTCGGCAATCACGCTGCAACTGTTCCAGAATGGCCAAGTCGGTCTCGTCCAGTTCCAGCTTGATCTTTTCGCTCTTCATGGTTGCTCCAGTCGGGCGGACGACGCGATGCGCACAGATTATGCCGGCCCACTGGTTCCAATGGCAAGCGCTCGCGGCGAGAAAACTGCCAAGCAGGGGAAGTATCGGTGCGTCTGTATTGTAATTCGGCTGGTCTACGACGCGCCCGAGTTTACGGCGCGACAGAACGACGTGCACCAGATGAGATCGTTGAAGATGACCAGAGCGTAGACAGACGACTACGGCCGTGTGTGCCACGACCGTAGACGTGCTTGAAGATGACGCTGCAAATAGATCGCATTGAAAAATTCGATCGGCAGGTCATCGTGACTCGGCGTCCGCTACAGGAGCGCCGGCTACCAGTACCAAGTGCGAGCGTAGCCTGCAGACACGATCACACCCCGAGAGGGCAGGTAGAAACGTGGCGCACCATTGGACATGTAGCTAGAGTTCATGTGTGGGCGTAACGGCGAATGGGCGATCCATTTGTTCCATTCCATGCGCAACATTCGCTGCTCAGCTTCGAAACGAGCAGTTTGCTGCGCAAAAGTCAGTGGTGCCGACACATAAGACGACGCATTGGAGCTAGACAGCGGCAGCTCCGAAACTTCTCCTGGCTGCTGCGCGATTGCGACACTCTGCACGGCCACGACGAACAACAGCCCCGCGACGAGGGCTGCCAATGGGTTTTTGAACATGATCTTCTCCAGACTGGGTGAGGTAGAGCGTTCTACTTTTAGTGGAGCCGGTCTGCGGGCGTGTTCATCACCAACTCGGTGAAGATTCAAGCCATCTAACCGGGCAACTCGCACTAGCACGGGTTCAGTCGTCGTCTAACTCAGCTGCCAAGTACAAGTGCTGGTGGTACCGATGGAGCGGATACAACGTTCACTTGGCCACTAAGGTGGGGCAGTGTTTGGCACTGTTGAGTTCTCTTGAGCCCCATTGAGACGAGCGAACACAGTAGTCGCGGTATCGAGCCAGTGCGCTCAAGCTGGCCAGCGTAAACCCCGAAGTCGCTCTGGAGATGCTCGACCGCGCAGCGTGCTAGCGGTTAGTGAAACCATGCCTGTTCCAGCACGCATGACCCCGACACCAGCGAGCTGGCGAAGAATCACAATGCTCGCGATCCATCCGGCCGTAGGGATTAGGCCAAGCGGGCAGACCGTAGCAAGTCGCTAGGATCTCCACTCGTTGCCACCACCCACAATCGCTCTGGTGTTTGGCAAGCGACGAGCGACCAATGTCCGCTCTGTCTCCGGATGATCGCCAGTTCGGGCCCAAGCTCACTGACAGCGGCCGGTTCCAGAAATTCAAACACATAACTAACCGCGCCCGTCTCGTCCGACAATTTCCAAGTGCGGCACTGTCGGCCAAATCCGCCGGGCGACGAATCGACGACCCCGATGACTCGCAACGATCGCGGAAATCTCATTCTGGTCTGCAAATAGCTGAAATCTGGACGACCATCTTGGGTCCACTGAATGGAGTCCGTGAGATCGAGTTGTTGCAAACAGTGTTGCGCCAGCTGGTGAGCACTCACCGGGCGTGTCCAAAGGTAGACACCTCCCGCGAGCAACAGCAGCACACTGGCCGCCACCACGGGCTGCACCCAGCGGCGGGCTGTCCAACTGCGTTTTGATACAACTGTCGTCGGCAAATCTGGCCGACCACTGGCCACAACTTCCGTAGCCGCTTCGACCATCTCCACGCCCACTACCGACGAATCCGGGGAAACCGGATCAGCTAGGCTAGGCTCGGGCGCCGCGGCCTCCGCGCGCACCCGAGCCCGGATACGATCTTGCAAACCATCGGGAATCGCCACACTGTGCAACGCCAACTCCAATCGTTCCGCCCAACTCGGATCGTCGTCTTGGTGGTCACCAGCGTGAGGTAGTTCAGGGCTTTCTGCCACAATTCATCTCCGTGCCGTTGGGAACGTTAGTGGGACTTCGGTTCCGAAAGTCGCTGCAATGCGTGTTTGAGATGCTCGCGTCCTCGACTCAAGCGACTCATGACCGTGCCGATGGGAATGGACAACCGCGTAGCAATCTCGTTGTACGTCAGCTGCTCAAAGTAATACATCAGCAACACCAAACGGAACTCAACCGCCAACTCGGACAGTCCTTGGGCGACCCACTCCCGGCTATCAAGCTGATCCGTGGGTTCGTCGCGCGCCGGAACATTGTCGGGCACGTCGTCGACCGGACGTGGTCCGCGTTTCTGGCACCAGCGAGCGAACTCGTTGCGTGTAATAGTCATCAACCAACTCTTGGCCGCCCGCGGTTCACGCAGCGTGTGCAACCCCCGAAATGCCCGCACGAACACGTCCTGGGAGATGTCCTCGGCTGCGGACGGACAGCCCGTTAGCCAATACGCATAGCGGTAAATTGCCGGATGGTGCTCCTCGACCAGTTGCTCAACACGGACCACTCGGGCGGTCGGATCTTCCGGGTCCCAACCGCTCGCAGACTCGTCCGCAGCCGGAAGGTGCGATTCCGTATCAGGTTGCCAAGGTGTCTCCGCATTCGCGTCAACCGTCACCTTGTCGAGTGCCGCCATCGGTGTCGGGTCCTGGTGCTCTGAATTCAGCCGATCAGATTGGGACAATGGACTTTCCGCCTGTGAGAGGAATCAGTTGCTCTCTGATTTATTCCCCAGTTTATCCAAAATCTTGACAATTCAGGCATTGCTAGCGACCAGGGCCGTGTGCCAGAGCGACGACACGAGGACCGCTGGAACTGCTTGGTTGCCCCTCCGTTTCCAGACCAGCCCGTTGTTTCGCAGAACCAACCAGACCTGCTGGGCCGCTTCGGTCCAATACACTTACCTCCACATCCACGCCGGAGGTTGGATTCGGAAGATGCACCCGCTCAAGCGAATCCAGCTACGAAATTGACAGCGGAGTCGCGACCACCGACCTTATACGCATACCGCAGGGCTAGAACGGCTTGGGCATATAGCGACCGGCGGCGTGTCTCACTCGCTGCCTCAAACAACTTCGCTGTTTGGCGGCCAGTCAGTTCAATTCAAATAGAGTGTACCGGAGTTCCTTGATGTCTCGCGCAAGAAACCAGCTGCTGTGTTCGACTTTACTGACCCTGGTGATTTGCTTGCCTGCTTCCGCCTGGCCAACAGACGAATCGAAACCGGAAACGCTGCGGATCATCACGCATAATGTGTGGTATGGGTTCACGAAGAAAACCGAGCCGCGGTACGCCGACTGGAAACGCTGGATGAAGGCTCAGGCGCCCGATGTCGTTTCACTGCAGGAGTTGAACAGTTACACCGAGGAGCGACTCCGCGCCGATGCAGCATCTTGGGGGCATCCGTATTCGGTACTACTGAAGGAGGACGGATTCCCCACCGGGATCACATCCCGATACCCAATCACTGATGTGAAACGAATTCGCCAAGGTTTCCACCATGGTCTGCTGCGATGTCGCATTCAGGGCATCTGGTTTTACGTGGTCCATTTTCATCCTTCCAATTTCCAGTGGCGAATCGACGAAGCTGCGCTGTTGAAGCAAGATGTGGAATCACTTCCCGAAGAGAATCCGCAAGTCGTTCTCGCTGGCGATTTCAATGGATTCTCGCCGGCGGACAAATCGCAGTATGAATCCGATCAACGGCTGGTTCCCTTCTTCAAGGGTCTCGATCAGAAAAACTCCAGTGCCCGCAATCTAAACGATGGAAGAATCGATTACGGTGGAATCCAAGCAATTCTGGATCAGGGCTATACGGATCTGATTGCCTCCCGCAGATCTCCACATCTTCCCTTTGTCGGGACCTTTCCGGGCGCGCTGGTGAGCGATCAGGATCATGGGACAGATCGCCGGTTGGATTACATCTTTGTCTCCCCCTCACTACGTGCCCAAGTGGAATCGGTCGCGATCCTGCGTGACGCCTGCACGGAGATGCTCTCGGACCATATTCCAGTCACCGCAACAATTCGACTGAGCGAGTCGGCTGCTCAAGAATCCGTGTTCGCTTCCAAGCCAAGGCTCCTGCAGGAAACTGGTGCCGGTGAAGGCCCGGCATGGCATCCGAAACTGGGGCTGCTGACAAGCGGCGAAGGAAATATCAATCGGCGATCACCCGCCGGAGATCAAAGCGTGTGGTTTCCCCGCGCGGGATCCAACGGACTGAGATTTGACGAACAGGGAGAATTGGTCATCTGCCAGTCGGCTCAGCGACGTTTGGTACGGCGGCGTCAGGATGGTTCGCTGCAGGTGCTGGCAGACAACTACGAGAAGATGAGATTCAACACCCCGAACGATCTGGCCATGGATGCCAGCGGCCGGATTTATTTTACCGACCCGCGTTACGGTGATCGCTCGTCAATCGAGATGCAAGATGATTCCGGCCGCCAAGTGGAGGGCGTTTACAGAGTGGATCCTGATGGCAAGGTTACTCGCATCATCACGCATGAAGTTGACCGTCCCAACGGAATCGCCATCACGACAGACAATCGCTTTCTTTTTGTAGCCGACAACAATAACAACAATCTCGGCGGGGCCCGCAAGCTGTGGCGATTCAACTTGATGTCCGATGGCAACATTGATGCAGCGACACAGACGCTGATATATGACTGGGGTTCAACGCGCGGTCCGGATGGCCTGAAACTGGATACCGCAGGGAGGCTCTATGTGGCAGCGGGATTGAATCGTCCGAATCTTCCCTACGAAACCGCAGATCCGCCCACCGCTGGAATCTACGTGTTTTCACCTGCGGGCGAGTTGTTGGAGTTCGTGGCCATCCCCTGTGACGAGACCACCAATTGTGCCTTCGGAGGCGCGGATGGAAAGACGCTGTTCGTGACGGCAGGAGGCACGTTGTGGAGTATCCGCACTACAACGCCCGGCCAGGTGTTCTGAGGCGGCGTAGATGATTCGCATCTTTTACTTCTGCACTCAGGCAGAGCAAGTCGGATCCGAAACGGATGTTAGCGACCAGCGTTGAAGAGATCCAGAACACAATGTAACAGTGCTTCAAAACCGCGACACCTAGCGGACGAAGCATGTTGGAACTCTGATTTCCACTGAAGACTCACTATGACGAATCCACCTGTTGAAACTCAGCGGTTGCTTGCACTGGATGTCCTGCGCGGACTAACGATCGCTGGAATGATCGTGGTCAATGATCCTGGGGACTGGGCAGCCATCTATCCTCCGCTGCGTCATGTGCCTTGGAACGGCGTCACGCCCACCGACTTTGTCTTTCCCTTCTTTCTGTTCGTCGTCGGCGTCTCCATCGTATTGGCTTACACGAAAAGGCTGGGACAAGGCGCTCAACCACGTTCGATGTACAGAAAAATCTGCATACGAGCCGCGATGATCTTTGGGCTCGGGATCGCCTTGGCGTTGTTTCCGCAATTCGACTTCGGAAACCTGCGACTTCCAGGAGTTCTGCAGCGCATTTCGATTGTTTTTTTCGCGTGTTCGCTGCTGTTCCTACACTCGACGATGCGGGCGCAAGCGTGGATCGCTGGCATGCTACTCGTGGGCTACTGTTTGGCGATGTCGCTGGTACCAGTGCCCATTGATGAGGTTATCCGCGAAACTTTGTCGACAGGCGAAGTGTCACGCGCCCACGAAGTTGTGAAGATTTCGGGCCTGACTCAGCTAAGTGACTCGCTAATCGCTGCCAATCTACAGCCTGGTGTCAACTTAGCAGCGTGGCTTGATCGTCAGCTGATCCCAGGCCGACTCTACGAGCAGACGTGGGACCCCGAAGGCTTGCTGAGCACTTTTCCCTCGATCGTGACCGGCATCCTTGGAATGATGGCGGGACATCTCTTAGTCCGAGAACCCGATCGAATCCGGCAAGCGTTCTTTCTCTTACTCGCGGGCTTTTTCGCCATCACACTCGGCGGCATTTGGGACTGGTTCTTTCCCTTCAACAAGAATCTTTGGAGCAGCTCCTTCGTGCTGTACACCGGTGGTCTGGCCGGCATGACTCTGGGAGCACTAGTTTGGCTACTAGACATTAAGCACTGGAAATCTTGGGCCTATGTCCCTCGAGTTTTCGGTGCCAATGCAATCACCGCATATGTCATTCACGGTACCTTGGGGGACCTTTTCACGATCGGTGTCGGCAGCGAGGGCGAGACCACGAAAGGGATTTTCATGGACGGCCTGGAGGGGATCGGGTTGGACCGAACATTCGTTTCCCTGCTGTGGGCATTACTCTACACAGCCATCGTGTTCTTGCCCGTTTGGTGGATGTACCGCAAGAAGATCTTCGTGAAACTGTGATTTCGCAGCTCACTCCATGCACTGCTTGAGATTGCCCCCCAGAACTCGAATTTGTGAGCCGACGGCGCTAGCCATTTCAAGGGACCGTCCAGCTAGTCTTGCCTCACAAGTTCACCGTAGAGGTCGGGACGTCGCTGAGCGAAGTTGCGGCTGGAGGAGCGCATCTGGCGAACCCTTGCCAGATTGATCGTTGCGGTGATGTACGATTCTTGCCGCGATGGGCTTCGCACAAGTATCTGGCGGCGGCCGTCTCCGATCATGGTGCCTCCGCCGTAGGCCTGGTTGGCAGCGACCATGGCTACATGGCTTTGAAACATGATCGAGCGGACGATGAAGTCCTCCACTTCACCCCGTCGGCCATTGATCCAGACGATCAACTCGGCGCCACGTAGCGAGAGAACGCGTGCCGGCTCGGGAAACCAGCCGTCGTAACAAGTCATAATGCCGACGCGGCCGAAATCGAAATCGAACACCGGTAAGTCGTCACCCGCCTGCATGATCCATTCTGGATCGTTCTCAAGCATCCACTGCCGGCTCTTATCACCGGGCGGGTGCTTCCAAGGCTCGTTGCCCTCGAAGTGATCGATGGCGGGATGCGTCTTTCGATACCGGCCGACAATTTCACCGCTACGACCGAAGACCAGGGCCACATTCGCAAACGTGTCCCCACCCGATTTCTCCCAACATCCGACGATCACATAGATGGAATTGGCTTTTGCTGCCGCAGAAATCGGCTTGGTCTCAGGCCCTGGCACTTTGATGTGTCCTAGAACGTATTCTGGAAACACGACCAACTGAGCTCCCTCGCGACCGGCCCGATTGATATAGGGCACCAACGCGGCCGACGGATCGAAACCTTCTCGCGGAAGGTCACCCTTGTCATAGCCGCTGATCTGCACAGCGGCGACCTTGACCGAATTCGGCTTCGGTGATGAGACCTCGTCAGCAGCAGCTGCGTCGGTAAGGCAAAACAGACATACGCCAGCAAGAAGATAGGTTTTCGACATGATTAACAACTGATGTGAATTGGCTGACTCTTGTGATCACTCAACGAGGCGGCCCTCTGGTCACCCTCGTTGAGTGTGTACTGAACCGGGTCGACTTGTCGCAAACTGCAACCAAGTCCTACGGCTGCACGATGGCTGTGACGGGAAAGTGATCGGAGGGATACCGTCCATCTTTCGAACTGCGAACGATGGCTGCCTCTTGAACGTCAAGCGTGCGGCTGGCCAAAATCCAGTCGATGCGAGCTCCCGTGTCGACGCCTCGAAATGCGTTGAACGTCCCCTCGGCTTGCCCGCGTTCCGGTTTCGCGATGCGGAATGTATCGCGAAGATCCATGTTGTCCTTCAACAGCGCCTGATAGGGCTGCGAGCCCTCGCCCGCGTTGAAGTCACCCGTAACCACCACGTGAATTCCATTCGCGACGCTGGCCAACTTCCCGATGCGATGCCTTAAGAGCCGCGCGGATTCCTCTCTCGCTGTCGCTCCTCGATGATCGAAGTGCGTGTTCACCATCAAGATCGGTGGCGACGTTGCATTCGACGCGTCACTCAGCAAGACCCAGCTTGCCATGCGAGGCAGTGAAGAATCCCAGCTCTTCGACTCCGGAACCTCGGGAGTTTCGCTCAGCCAGAAGTGTCCGCCAGCAAGCCATGTAAATCGTTCGGTCCGATAGAAAATGCCGCAATGCTCATTGGGCGTCTTCATACGAGATCGCCCGAAGTAAGCGTAGTCGCCAAGCTGCTCTTCCAGGAACTCGGCTTGAAATCTCAGCGTCTCCTGCGTGCCAAGGAGATCGGGTTTAAATCGCTGAATCGTCTCTGCCACCAGCTCTTTTCGCTTTTCCCAGACATCGTCACCATCTTTGGCGCTGCCGAAACGAATGTTAAACGACATCACTCGCAACGGCTCTGCGGCTGACAGCGACGCCTGCGCGAACATCATGCTGCAGGACACGAGAACTAAAAAACGACTTCTATCGATTGCAAACATAAATCGACGCCACCTAAAAAATCTTGCACCAAGCCAAAGCCCACCGACGGCGTACTAGCCTACCAGAATGCTGGTATGGCCCGGGAGTCTTTTCGGCTTGGTCCAAACTTGTCTACCTGATTGACCTTCGAATAGGGGAGTCGCGACCATCTCCTGACGGACCTTGGCTGCCGGACGCTGTACGCTGCTTCCGGTAGCAGCCAGGCCTAAGTGAGAACGAGGCACATCTCGCAAGAGCGATGACGAACGGCTTTCGACGTTCGACGATGGGTTCCCGTGTCTCTGAGACTCGAAAGGCGATTGCATTTGGTCCGTTATGCAACCAGCTCAGAACTACTCCTGGAATTCCGGACGTGAAATCCCAAGGACTTTCATCTTAGAGGCGAGCGTTGCTGGGTGAATTCCAAGTCGTTCAGCTGCTCCTCGCTTGCCGTATACCTTCCAGTTGCTGATCTCCAGAGCTCTAGTCACATTGCTGCGTTCGAGATCTTTCATTTGATCATAGGTCAGCACTTTTTCAGGAGTCGCTTCGGAACTGATTCGATTGGGTTTGCTAGTTGAGGGCCGATCTGCGCTTCTCGGCAAGTGAAATTCTAGTGGGCCAACCCTCAGCCTCACGACTGCTTGCTCGACTATGTTCTGTAGCTCACGAACATTGCCTGGCCAATCGTAGGCGGTCAAGTTTTCGGTATCTTGCTTTTTCAATCTGGGCGTCTTCAAACCAGACTTCTGGCAGGCAATATCTAGGAAGTGTTGAACTAGCAAGTGAACATCCTCCCTGCGTTCGCGGAGGGGCGGGAGTTCGATCGGAAAAACGCTGAGACGATAGTACAGGTCCTCTCGGAAGTTGCCTTTCATCGCTTCAACCTTAAGATCTCGGTTGGTGGCTGCAACAATGCGACAACTTGAATGCCGTGTTTCGGTGTCGCCAATCCGCTCGAAAGTCTTTTCCTGTATCACGCGCAGTAGCTTGCTCTGCATGTCTAGTGGCACTTCGCCAATCTCATCGAGAAACAAAGTGCCGTTGTGGGCAAGTTCGAATCGTCCAATCCGATCACGAACTGCGCCCGTGAATGAGCCTTGCACGTGGCCAAAAAACTCGCTCTCGAACAACTCACGCGGAATCGAAGCGCAGTTGACTCGAATTAGCGGTCCGTTACGTACTTCGCTTTGGTTATGCACCGCCTGAGCAATCAACTCCTTGCCAGTCCCCGATTCGCCCAGAACTAGGACTGAGGTATCTGTGGGTGCAACCAGTGCTGTCTTTTCCAAGGCGGCCCGGAATGCGGGAGAGTTGCCGACGATCTGATCACTGACACGGAGTCCCTCCAATTCTTCTCGAAGATATTCATTTTCGGACGCAAGACGGGCGCGTAGGTCGTCGATTTCTCGAAAGGCACGAGCGTTGACGATCGCAGACGCCAGATGGTCTGCGACCATGCGCAGAGACATCAGAGCATCCTTCACAACGGGGACACGCAGGAATACGCCGAGCACCCCGATTAGTTGATCTCGATGCAGTATTGGATGCCCGACAAACCCGCGGATTTTTTCGCGTCTTGCCCAGTCGGGATCCGCGATCCAATCCGACCCCGCACTCACGTCCCTTATCTCGACTGCTCGCTTCGTCTTGGCAATATGACCCACCTTGCGGACTCCGAGCGGGATGCGCTTGAATCCTCCATCGGTGCGACTCCAATTCTCTGACTCGTCCAGCGGCAGACCTTGGCTTGCAACGAGATGGAGGCAAAGTTGCTGGTTGGGGCAGGCCGCGGCCATAGAGCAAGTCGCACAGATATCGCCTTCCTCAACAAGCCAGACGCGCGCAAGAGCAACGTCCTTTCTTTCACAGATCTTGCGCACGGTGAGTTCCAGAAGGCTCGCCAGCTCTCGGCTATCCGCCATCTCAAGCAACGCATCACGAACGTCTTCAAGTGTTCTATTCATGCTCCCATTATTCATGAATTTTCTTGTTAAAGCCTGAAATTTCATGGTTTCCATGAAATTTCAGGCTGCGCACCGGCAGGCCAAAAATCGCGCAAGCCATTCTCTGGAAGGCACTTACAACAAGGCATCTCGTCTGGCACGGAAGCTGCAAATGAACAAAGTCATCATGAACAACACTGCTGACAAATCGAAGTTCGCCGTTGACGCACAAGGACGGCATCGTGGCTGTCCTAAAGTGGCAGGAATGGGAACTGCGGAGCTTCGAGCTGTTGAGCCAATTTCGTTCGCTGGCCTCAGTTCACCCCGTCTGCTTCAGATGCTTGAAGCACTGGATGAACTCCGATCCGGCGTGCTTCGTTTAGTGCCCGGAACTGCCCTCGTACTCTTCGAAAATGTCTCTCTCTCTGATGACCTCTGGGCAAGTCGACTGGGCTACGACGGCGACGATCCGCAAGAGATCCATCCAGCGACCGTCATTGTGTGCCCGCTGAGTTGCCTGGATAAGTCGCCGCATCAGAGTGTTATACGAAGAAAGGTTATGCAGCTCGCGCGTCTTGTCGCGGCAACCGCAACAGACAACCTGGATCTTGTTAAGAACGAAACCACTGGCTGCCAAGCCATCGACTCTCACGAATCGCGTTCTTCCCCGACACGTAACAACCTATCGCCTGGGTTCAGAATCGGTTTTTCGATCGAGACTGACAACTGTGTCGCAGTAGGGTCTAACGATCTCGATTTCGTGGGAATCTCCAGCCGCGGACGATTGGATGGATTCAATGTCTATATCGGAACTTCGAACGTGCGTCACGATCTACGGTTAGTCCCCAGTCCACAGCCACTGGCACATGTCTCGACAGACGAAGTGCTACTGTTGATTCGAGCTATCAATCGAGTGGTTTGTGTGGCGTCCGGGTCCAGGCAAGGTTTGGATTCCGTCGCTACAGTTCTTTCGGGCATCGGCGCCGATGCCGTTGCTCAACAGCTTGAAGAACACCTCGCTTGTCACCTGCGACCATGCAAGCCAATCCGTATTGCGACCGCAGAAGATCACCTTGGCTGGATACGACAGACCGATGGTACATGGGGCTATGGCTTGCCAGTTCCGGGCGGAATTATTCACAAGGAAGACCTTCGGCTTCGCGAAACCCTACAGGCGGTGCTCGACAATCGTATTGAGCGCGTTTTTGCATCGCCGATGGGCAACTTGATACTGTCGGGAATTGAAGGCAAGGCACGAAGAGCAATTGAACAAGCCGTAGTCGATCTCGGTGCCCATCCAAACACGAATAAACGTAGCTAGAACTCTCTTCTTCACTTTCTTTCAAAGGATCAGGATGATGAAAAACCTATTCACTCACATCGCACTCGGTTTCTTGACGGGTTTCTGGTTTCCAGCAGCATGTTGGGCTGAGACTCGTACTTGGACCGACAAAACCAGTCACTACAAGCTGGAAGCCGAGTTTCTCGCACGCAGTGATTCGAACGTTGTACTGCAGAAGAAGGACAAGAGCTTAGTGATGGTGAAGATTGCAGAGTTGAGCGATTCGGACCAGAAGTTCCTCAACTCTGAAGACCTCTACGAAAAAGTTGACAGCTTGAACGAATATGACCAGCGGTGGACGCTGAGAAACGGCCTGGTCTTCAAGGGTAGTGTCATCGAGTACGGACGTCGGCGAGTTTCGGTGCGGCGTTATCGAAATGAGATGTATGTGAATGACAAGAAACTTGATGAAGCTCTCCCTATTTACCAGCACATGGTACCACGCATCGTCTCGTACTTTGAAAAAGAAGACTTGAAAACGATCAGCGAGCTGAAGGAATGGGCCGCGGAGAACCTAAACAGCAGGCCGCGCACGTACATTTGCGACGGAGTTATGTTCGAGATCTCCACCGGTGACCACTACATGGTTCCATTCTTTCTTTTGACCGCTGACGATCGCAAGATCCTTGAACCAGGCTGGGATGAGTGGAAAGACGAAAAAGAAGATTCGAGAGAGCGCGAGGAATACGATCTTGCCCTCCGCGTTAACGCCCACGGTCATCAACGAAACCAGCAAGCTATCCGTCAAATAACGCGACTCCATCTTCAAACCCAAGCCTACGGGGCAGGCATGTTCGATCTGTGGGAGGTCAGCATGATTCCTCAACGCGGCGGCCACCCGGTTGCCGTCGTCGTGCCTGGACGAGATAGCCGGCAGGCCACGATGCGTGCAAAGGCGAAGTACCCAACCTACTCAGTAGCTTCTGTGGCTAAACAACGCCGGCAGTACTAGTTCGATGTCTCATAGACAATGTGCCTTCCCTACGAAACCTGGAACTTTTCTCTACGGCGGAAAGGACCGTTGGGTTCTTGCGAAAGCGAAAGACACACCATCATTTGAACAGGAATTGACATGAATCCAAGTGGATTAATAAGCCTAGTCGGCTTGATCATCGTTACGGGGCATCTTCAATCGGCTGAAATGCCCAACATCGTTGTGATCATTGCCGACGACCTTGGCTGGGCAGACGTCGGATTCCACGGCTCAGATATTGAGACTCCGGTCATCGACGAGTTGGCACGGGAAGGAGCGAAACTCGAGAGGTTCTACGCTTTGCCGATGTGTACCCCGACTCGTGCCGCGTTTCTTACAGGGCGGTACCCCTTTCGGTATGGCTTGCAGTCCGCGGCAATTCCGTCTGACGCGAAGTATGGGCTAAATCTGAATGAGAGGCTGCTACCGGAACTGTTGCGTGAGATCGGCTATACAACCGCGATTGTCGGAAAGTGGCATTTGGGACATGGTAAGCAAGAGTTTTGGCCCAAGGCCCGAGGGTTCGACTCACAGTATGGTCCACTGGTCGGAGAAATCGACTACTTCAGCCATGAGGCTGGCGGAAAGCGTGATTGGTATGACGACGAATTGCCAAGCAACGATTCTGGATACGCGACAGAATTGATTGGCGATCGGTCAGAGCAAATCATTCACCACCACGACTTTGACTCGCCATTGTTCTTATGGCTGGCGTTCACGGCACCGCATGCCCCCTACCAGGTTCCGAAAGCCTATCGACAACGCTACTCAAACATTGTTGATGAAACTCGCCAGATCTATGCAGGCATGGTGAGCTGTATGGACGAGCAGATCGGAAAAGTCGTCGCGGCACTCGACGCTCAAAAAGTTCGAGAAGAAACACTCATAGTTTTCATGAGTGATAACGGTGGCAATCGTAGCGCAGCTTTCTCAGGAGAATCCGATGTATCGAACATCAATCTGCCCGCAAGCAATCTCCCTTATCGAGGAGGTAAAGGGACTCTCTTAGAAGGTGGTTGCCGCGTGGTTGCCTGCGTCAACTGGCCTGGCCGCATACCCAGAAGCCAAATAAGTGAACCCATCCACGTCACTGACATATTCCCAACACTACTTCGGTTTTCCGGCGCGAGAATCCCAGGCAACATCGATGGCAAGGAGCAGACACAGTTATTGACAACAGGAGTTGGTCGGAAGCGACAAAGTGTCGTTTATAACCTTGAGCCCTATCGTGCGGCAATCAGCTCCGGGGAATGGAAACTGATCGTGAAGCGGTAGTGTCCGTCAAGTTGCGCACATTTGATTTTTGGTCGGAATCCTTGAGCTGCTTTCGATGAGCCCCTTTCGCCTTCGCCATCGCATCGGCCTTCGT
>JANQOL010000331.1 GCA_028289675.1 Pirellulaceae bacterium | reverse complement strand
GGCAAACCAGGATTCGCTGTGCCACCAGGACCGCGGGATGCGGCAGACGCGCTGCTCATCTCCGTTGCCGTGGCCTCGCGATTCAGCAGCGATCCGAGTGCGGCCAGTCCCAAGCAGCCACCGCCTTGGCGAAGCAATTGGCGACGTGTCCACAAGCTTTGATACTGTTGTTGGGGGTCCATGTGCGGGCTACTCGCGGGTCAGTGTTTCATCCAAATTCATCAATGTACTGGCCACCACCGTCCAGGCTGCGTGGGCGGCCGGATCCAGATCGGTCGGTCGAGCCGACTCGCCGGTCTGCAACAGCTGTTCGGCCATCTCTGGATGTTGCGTGTATTTCTCAGTGGCCTGCTGCAACACGTCCAACAGCAACTGGACTTCGGAGTCCTTGGGTAGCCGAGCCGCGGCCATGCGGAATCCGGTCACCATCCGTTGGAAATCCGACTCGACGGAACTACTTAGCAAGCGTGCGGCGAACTTGCGGGCCGCTTCGACGAACTGTGGATCGTTGAGTACAACAAGCGCTTGCAACGGAGTGTTGGTGCGAGGGCGACGGATAGTACACTTCTCACGTGTTGGTGCGTCGAAGATCTGCATCGCAGGCGGCGGTGCGGAACGCTTCCAGTACGTGTACAGGCTCCGCCGGTACAGTTTCGTGCCGTGATCCTGGACAAACGCCGGCTTACCGCTCAAGCCGACTTCTACCCACAGACCTGGAGGTTGATAGGGTTTCACTCCCGGTCCGCCCACGTCCCGATTTAGCAGACCGCCCAGCGAGAGGGCCATGTCGCGCACGAACTCGGCTTGCAAGCGAAACCTGGGCCCGCGGGCCAGCCATTCGTTGGCGGGATCCTGCCGATACGCGTCCACATCAGCCCGGGAGCTCTGACGGTACGTGGACGACATGACGATCTGTTTGATCGCTCGCTTCACATTCCAATCGTGGCGAAAGTCGTTTGCCAACCAATCCAATAACTCGGGATGGCTGGGGAACTGTCCTTGAGCCCCGAAGTCCTCGGGGGTGGCGACCAGGCCGCGGCCCATAAACCGTTGCCAATAACGATTGATGGCCACGCGTGTCGTCAAAGGATGATCCGGATCAAACAACCAGCGTGCTAAACCTAGTCGATTTTGCGGCGCATCGTCTGGCAGTGGCGGCAGCACACTGGGGACTCCCGGTTCAACCTTGTGCTCGGTCGGAGCATCGTAGGCTCCTCGATTCAAAATAAACGTATCTCGCGGCGAGCTCATATCGCCCATGATCATCACGGTCGTCAAAGGCTCCTGTAAAGCAGTGACCTGTTTCTCCAGGGAGTCGAGTTGATGCTTCAGTTCGGCATACGCTGGGTTTTCGGCAGCCAGGAAGTGATCGCGGAGCGTCTCCGTTTGTGCTTCGCTACGTTGTGCTGTGGGAAGCGCCAGCAGCGATTGAATGGGATCGACTTGCGCAAGCTGCTGGACCTCGTCGGAGGTCAATTGCCGCGGGAATACACTGACGCAATCGACTTCGCCGCGCAGCCGCGAGCCGGGGTGTCGGCTGCCGATCAACAGCGTCTTGTCCGTGCGAATGCTGTCGGTCAAGCCATCCTGTTCGATATGCCAGTCCCAAGATTCGCCGTTGACAAAGATCTTGATACCTGCTGCCTGGGAAGACCCATCGTAAGTGGCAAAGATGTGGTACCACTGGTCTTTCTTGAGCTTCTTGTCCGTAGTGACCTTGATCGCGTTATCCGGCCAACGATGGATAACGTGCACGGACACGCCATTGGTACCGACATACAAGTCGTAGCCGCGATAGCTGTTGCCGTCATCCATACGAGCCAACATGGCTCCAATGCCCTGCGTTGGCTTGACCCAGCCGCCGTAAGAAAACGAATCGTCGCGTTCAAAGTCGCCGGTGGAGCCCAAGTCCACGTAGTTGTTGCCGGAAAAACGCAAACCGTGATCAAAGGGCGTCGTTACCCATTCAACTTTGCCTACCAGTTTGCCCTGGTTGCCGCACAGCGTATCGCTGATCTTTCGTCCTTGACCCTCCGTCAGCCGGACATCCAGCATGGCTTCTTGCAGGAAGTCGATCGCGGGTGTGGTCGCTTGCTGATTGTCCAGCCAAGTTAAGAACTCGGGCTCCGCCTGCGCCTTCAGTTGCTTCAATTCTTCGCGCGTCGTTTTCAGCTGCTGCTGGACGCCGGGTAAGCGACGCTTGCGGTCAGGGTCGGGAATCGACAGAAGGGGCTCGGCATTGCCCTTGCGAGTCTGCATGCCTTTGTCAGCCGAGCGATTGAAGAACGCGTAGAACCGATAGTAGTCTTCTTGCGAAATGGGGTCGTACTTGTGGTCATGGCACTGGGCGCATTCCATGGTCAACCCGAGCCAGACTGTGGATGTGGTCTTCACTCGATCCACCGCGTATTCGACGCGGTACTCTTCGGCGATGGCTCCACCTTCGTCGGTCGTGCCGTTGTTGCGATTGAACCCTGCCAGGATCTGTTCATGCAGGGAAGCATCTGGCAGCAGGTCACCAGCAAGTTGGGCGATCGAGAACTGGTCGAAGGGCATGTTCTCGTTATAGGAGCGAACAACGGCGTCGCGCCAGGCCCACATATCGCGCGGGCCGTCCGCATGATAGACGCTGGTGTCGCCGTACCGGGCCGCGTCGAGCCAGGGTATGGCCATCCGCTCGCCAAAGTGCTGAGAAGCGAGCAACCGATCCACGACGCGTTCATAGGCCCTGGGCGACGAGTCGGACAAGTAGTTTTCTATTTCGTCCAGCGTCGGAGGCAGTCCCGTCAGGTCAAACGGCAACCGGCGGATTAATGTGGTCCGCTGAGCTGGCGGCGACGGTTGCAAGCCCGCGGAGCGCAGCCCGCGAAGCACAAAGTCGTCAATGGCATTCGTGCGCCATGGCTCGGACGGCGCTGGTGGCTCGGGGGTCTGTGGCGGGGTAAAAGACCAGTGCGTGGTCCATGCTGCGCCTTGGTCAATCCACCGCCGCAGCAAATCTCGCTCTTGCTCGCTCAGTGTTTTGTTGGATTCCGGCGGAGGCATCCGCAGGTCTTCGTCGTCTGAGAAAACCCGCTCAATCACTAAACTGTCGTCGGCGTGTCCGGCCTCAATGGCCCATTCCTTGGCGGTAGACTCCAAATCCAAACGCAAGTCGGCCGCGCGATTCTCGCTGTCCGGACCATGACAGTGAAAGCACTTGTCCGACAGAATAGGCCGGATGTCTCGATCGAAACGAATGGGTTCGTTAGCGGACAACCAAGGGATGCTAACGTTCAGAACCAAGCCAGCGACGATGACCAGCAACAGCACACGCATAAGCTAACCAAGGTGGGAGGTGGGAACCGGAATCCGGTGCAAGCAGGAGGAGCTCATAGGCGGCATATCAGTATAATCGGTGGCCCACATCTGGGAACTCGAGTGGACCTGTGATGGCCGGGCAAGGGACTTTTGTTGCCCGTTGGCCGGCAGCCTTCTGCTGCGATTTGTGGCAGTTTCGTCTAAGATGAGAGTTGTTGGCGACCACCAACTTCGGACGGCAGCCCCTGATGTCGGCGACCCTGATGTCGGCGACCAGGGGGGCGAGATCGGTCGGTGCGAAGATCTAACTGGAGGTAAGCATGCTGGATTTGATTGGCAAGGGCTCATCCCACACTTGCAACGGTGTCACGCGCCGCGATTTTCTGCAGGTGGGAACCCTTGGAGCGGTCGGGTTGGGGTTGCCTCAGTGGATGCAGGCGCGCGAGGCGGGCTTGGTCGATCCCGAGGCGGACCGGAAGTCGTGCATTTTGATATTCAACTTGGGCGCACCCAGCCAGCTGGACACCTTCGACATGAAGCCGGACGCGCCGGCCGAGATCCGCGGCCCATTCCAGCCGATCTCGACCGTGGCCGACGGTATCCAACTGTCAGAGATACTTCCCAAGCATGCGGCTATCGCCGACAAGATCGGATTCGTCCGTTCCTGTTTTCATCGTGGGGCTGCGGTGCATGATTCGGGGTGGCAAATCATGCAGACCGGCCGGTTGTTTACCGGCGGTGTGGACACTCCTCACGTGGGCTCGGCGGTCTGGTATTTGCGCGGCCCGCGAAGCGATTTGCCGCCCCATGTGGTCTTGCCGGAAACGATGGGCCGCGGAGGGGGCAATTTACCCAATGGCCAAGCCGGTGGTTTCTTGGGCAAAGCGTACGACCCATTCGCACTGATGGCCGATCCGTCACAAGACAATTTCGAAGTCCCCGATTTACTGCCGCCGGCGTCCATTCCGGCAGCTCGCTTGGACCGGCGTCGCCGCCTACGGGAAGCCGTTGAGGAATCGATGACCCAGTTTGAAGCCAGTGAGAGCGCCAAACTGATGAGCGAGCACTTTGACACCGCTTATCGATTGATGACTAGCCCGCAAGCTCGAGATGCGTTCGATCTGTCGAAGGAGCCCAAGAAGGTGCGCGAGGCGTATGGCATGAACCGCTTCGGGCAGTGTTGTTTGCTGGCTCGTCGATTGATCGAAGCCGGGGTGCGCTTCGTTACGGTCAACACGTTCTTGACCGTCTTTGATGAGATCACTTGGGACATTCACGGCAGCAAGCCGTTTACGTCGATCGAAGGGATGAAGAACATCGTCGCTCCCATGTATGACCAAGGTTACGCGGCACTGATTTCGGATTTGTCCGATCGCGGAATGTTGGACGATACTTTGGTAGCGAACATGGCCGAGTTTGGGAGAACGCCCAAAGTCAACCCGGCCGGCGGGCGCGATCACTGGCCGCAGTGTTACACCGTGTATTTTGCCGGGGGTGGCGTCCGGGGAGGCACCGTCGTCGGAGCCAGTGATCCCATTGGCGCGGTGCCCGACGACCGACCGACGGAACCGCCCGAGGTGGTGGCCACCATCTTCCATGCCTTGGGTTTCAAAATGACCGAACACATTCCGGGGCCGGGTGGAAGACCATTTCCAATTGTCGATTCGGGCTTCCGAGAGATTCACGAATTGTTCTAACCCCGGACGACCAGCAAATTTTGTGCTCAGGATGCCCTAAGATCGCTGGTTTTGAGTCGCTTGGAGCCGCTGTGTGGGCTGAGCTCGCCTTAATTTCTGGACCCCCAGGGACTGAAACTGTTAGAATGAAGGGCTCTTCTCTTTTTGAGCGACCGCACCAGCGCGTTTCACTTCATGGCGTAAATCGTTTCGAGCGGCTTGAGCAGCCTTTGGTGGGCAGTGCAAGCGACATGTTTTGGCGACGTCCGCAAGCAGACTTTCGGAACCTGTGCTAACTGAGGCATTCGTGTGGCCGGACCAAACGAATCAAGTCCGCCCACTTCACGGCAGCCGGTGCCTCCGCCCGCGATTCCACCGGCCGAGGTTCCGGTGCCTCCACCACCACCGGTGTCTCCGCCCGTCCCGCCACCCGTTTCAGGTGTGGCACCACCAGCGAGAAACCCTCGCGTAGCCACTCCAGTGCCTCCTCCTCCGCCGCCTACGCAAACCGGCAGTCGACCGGTGGACATCGGCGCTCGTGCCCTGGCCAGCTCTGCTGTTCCCAAGCTTGGCAAACGGCGCCGGCGGTGGTGGCCGTGGCGTCGACGTCGCGCGGTGTCCGCGGGCGAACAGTTGGCACAGCAACAAGAACAGCGACGCCGGATGCCATCCTGGCTGGTCAGTTTGATCTTTCATGTGGTGCTGCTACTGTCTTTGGCCCTGGTGCCGGTGGCGCGTTTGACCCAGGGGCCGCTGACGTTGATCTTCGATACCACCGGTCCGGTCACCGTCGCCGACTTGGAATTGTCGGGTGTGCAGGCCACATCCTTGGAGACTCCCGAGTTGAGTCCCACCAGTTTTCAGGCGCAGCCGCCCACGGAGCTGTTGATGCAGGTGCAGGCGCCCGAGATTGCAACGCCCAAACCGACCGTCGGTGAACGATTCGCATCGACCGAATCCGTGCTGTCAGTGCCGGTTCCGGCGGCCATCTCGCAAGGGTTGTCGGGACGCCAGGGCAGCATGAAAAGTGCCTTGCTCAAAAAGTTCGGTGGGACCGCGGAAACCGAAGCGGCCGTCGAGTTGGGGTTGAAGTGGCTGGAACGCAATCAGAACAGCGACGGCAGCTGGAGTCTGGTGGGCCCCTATTCGCTGGGCGGATCGGCGGAAAATCGTACGGCTGCGACCGCAATGGCCTTGAATGCCTTTTTGGGGGCCGGCTACACGCATCGGGACGGCAAGTACTTCGGTACGGTGAAACGCGGCCTGAAGTTCCTGGTGGATTTGCAAGACGAAAACGGATTTTTTGCCGAGGGCGAACCGCTCCGGCAGCAAATGTATGCTCAAGCCATTGCCTCCATCGCTGTCACCGAAGCCTATGGAATGACGGGTGACTCCGAATTGCGAATCGTCGCCGAACGAGCGATGAGCTTTGCCGAGTGGTCGCAGAGCAAGCTGCGTGGATGGAAGTACACGCCGCGCTACAACGCGGATCTTTCGGTGACGGGCTGGTTTTTGATGGCCCTGGAAACGGGCAAGATGGCTGGCTTGGATGTGGACGAAGACGTCTTGCAAAGCGTTAGTGAGTTCTTGGATAGCGTGTCCTTTGAAGATGGCTCGCGCTATGCCTACGAGATCTTTGACAAGAAACCCAGTTTGAGCATGACCGCCGAAGGGTTGTTGTGCCGCATCTACCTGGGCTGGTCCAGTACGGAACCGGCGCTGCTGCGCGCGATTGAAGTGGACCTATTGCCCACCGCGCCAAGTTTGGACGATTCCGAATACAGCGTCTACTACTGGTATTATGCCACCCAAGTGCTGCACCACGTGGGAGGTTATCCCTGGGACGTTTGGAACAGCGCGATGCGGGAAGTCATACCGGCTCTGCAAGAGTTGGAAGGTGATGAAGCGGGGAGCTGGGATCCGTCCTCCGATCTGTGGGGCACGTCGGGCGGACGACTCTACACGACTTGCCTGAACATCTACTGCCTTGAAGTCTACTATCGCCACTTGGCGATTTACGACACGAAGAACGATGGCCGACGACAGCCCGGCGAAAGATAAGCTTGGCAGGCGCGATGGCAGCAATAAAGAGCCATGGTTCAATTCCGTCCGTCGGCGAAAATATCTGGAAATTGTGGGCGGATCGTCCAAAAAAATAGACAAATGGCCGCTTGCCAAGTCTCCTCCAATGGTCGTCCGATCATATTGGTCCAGTCGTACGGATGAGTGCTTCTACAACTGTCAGTTGGTTGGTGGAGCGCCAAATTGAACGCGGCCAGAGGACAACCGGAGTTTGGTAGGTGACTTCCCAGCTGTACTCAGAACGTGTCCGAGTGTGCGCCCAGCGGCTGCAGGAAAGCGGCGTGGCGGCGCTGTCCGGTCTGTTCGATCTGACGTCGCAGCGACTGGTGCGTCTGGCCGTGACGATTACCGGAAATCAACACGACGCTGAAGACGCGGTCCAAGCGACCTTGGTCAAGGTGGCTGACCGCCCGGGGTTGTTGGCCACTGCCGATCAGCCTTGGCCCTACTTGCTACGCATGGTTCGCAATAGCGCTCTGGTCATCCTAAAACGCAAGAAGCGAGTCGCCAGCGTGGACGGCATCACCGATCTAGTTGCCTACTGTCCGGTCGACGAGGCCGAGCAGGAGGACACGCATCGCGCCGTATGGGCGGCGCTGAGAACATTGCCCGCCGAACAAAGCGAAGTGGTTGTCCTCAAGGTTTGGGAAGAACTGACGTTCGCGCAGATTGCCAGTGTATTGGACGTGAATGCGTCTACGGTGGCGAGTCGCTATCGCTACGCGTTGGAAAAACTCTCGCAACGTCTGGGCGCGGCTAGGGAGGTTATCCATGAGCGATGAAACTGAATTCGCGGAGTTCCAACAGCTGGAACTGCAGATTTTCGCGGCTCGTGACTATGTGGTGCCTACCGAGGATTTGCGCCCCAGGGTGTTGGAGAGCGCGCGTTGTTGGCAAGGGTTTCGAATTCGACTGAGGCGGTGGTCGCTGGTGGCCTTGATTTGTTTGATCGGGTGGAGTTTCTGCCTACCCGTAGGACGCTCGTTGAGTCAGATACGAAATCGGTTGGTGGCGCCGTTGCCACAGGAAGTGCATCAAACGGCGCTGGAGTTCTCAGCCGGTGATGCCAGCAGTTCCCCTTGGGGAATGGTCGAAGCGTTTCAACAAGTGCGGCGACCGGTGGCGAGCATGCTATCGGAGTAGCATGGGCGATTTTCTGCGCTAGCTGGGATATTTCACGCCGATTCACGAATTACAACGTTCTATCGACGCTACGGCCAATGCCATATTTGGGCTAGCGGCGGTTTGTAGACGGCGGCTTAGAGAGGCTCGCGCGTTCTATGGTCTCTGCTCAAACTGTCTACACAGACAAGTTGTCTGCCAGGGCGACTTATCTATAGGCGCAGTTTGCGCCCAGGGATTGTCAACTCGATTTAGCACGCGATCGATGTCGTTGGGTATTTATGAATCGAAGGCAAATGCTTTAGACAAATTCTGGTCCTCAGCGAGTCTACTTGGCAGCGTCTCCATCACGCAGTGTCTCCATGACAGTGGGTCTCCATCACGGCTGTGCATTCGTCGCAGCTAGGACGCATCGCGTCAGCGGGTTTGTTGGCTTGAAGTCCGATTGGTTGAATGCAGAAGATCACTCTAGACGATTTACGCGCGTTCCACGCGGACGTGCTGTGTGCGGCCGACTCCGGGTTGCCAGTGGAATTGGGCTGGGAGTTTGAATCGACTTTGTCGCAAGAACTGCGGGAGCTCGAAGCGAGAGTCGCTGGCTCCGAAGACACGCTGGGCAGGTTGTCCGCTGTCCCCGGTGTGTCTAGCCGTTACCTGTCTGCTTTAATGCTGTGGGTCGGCACGGAGCGGGCGCCGATGGCGCTGGAACCACTGACGGAACCGGCCTTCAATGGGCTGCGGCAACGTAGCCAATGGCGGGTGGTCTTGCTCCAGCCGCTGGTTTGGCTGGCCATCGGCTATCTAGCACTACTGACTATCTGCCTGACGATTCTGCCTGGCATAGACAACCTGCGTTTGCAGATGCATCGACCGGCTGGGTGGTTATTTAGTGTGCTGCTGGCAATCCGTACTTCGCTGCCGATCTGGGCAGTCGTCGTACCCTTGGGGTTGCTCATCGTTACCTGGTGGAGTTGTTTTCGGCGTTCCAGCCGCACCAGTTCAGCGCTGCGGGAGGGGCGAGCTGAGATGCGGCCAGGGACGCTGGCCATGCGCTACCAGTGGCTAGCCCAAGTGGCCGCGCACGCGAGTCGATTGACCAAGACAGATGCGTCTGCTGAGCAGATTCAACAGATGGCGCGCGACCTGGCCAGTACTTCGTCGTCTGTTGTCGAAGACGTGGACCCGCCGCTGCTCGGCTGGGCACTGTCCGAGCACTCGCAGTCACCCGCTCTGGGGTCGGAAGAACAAGACACGTGGCTGGTGGCCAGTAGAGTCTACCGCATGCTGCCAAAGTTAGTTGGGGAGCAGTTAGCGACCAAGTGGTGGCGTGTCGGGTTCACGCTATTGGGTGGTGTCGTGACGTTGCTACTTGCTCTGTGCGTGTTTCTTCCGCTGATTGATCTGCTATTGTTCGTTTCTCAACCGGCGGGGAGCTAGTCATGGCCGACTATTCGTACGAAGCTCTGGACGCCGATGGACAACCCGTGGCGGGAGAAACGCGTGCCCACAGCACCTCGGAAGCAGTGGCGCAGTTGGAGCGGGCGGGACTGCAGGTGTTGGCGATTCACAAACTGGAGAATCGGCCGGACGTAGACAGTGGGCTTCGAGACGGTTTTCACCGACGTCTGCAAGCCACTCTCGACAAACGTCACCAGTGGCTACCGGTTCTCGCAGCTGTTGCTGAAGAGTTGCCTGCCGGCGACGTGCGGCGAGAGACGCAGCGGCTCAGGATATGTCTCGAAGGCGAGTTGACGACCGAACAGCTGCTGCAGAGTTCAGATTTGCCGGCGCTGTTGCCGCTACTCACCAGCGGCGTGGAGTCACAAACCAGCAGCATACGGTTGAAGGACCTGCTGTCGCAGGTGGCGAGGCAGCGCCAACGGATCTCGAGTCGCCGGCAAGCGTTGATGTATCCCATGTGCCTGCTATTGATGTTGGTGTTGGTCGTGGTTTTGTCATCGATCGTTGTCGTGCCCGCATTTCGGTCGATTTTTGACGAATTTGGTATGTCGTTGCCGGCACCGACTGCCTGGGTGGTTTGGATCTCCGACAAACTGACCGAGCATGCGGCCCGTACTGTGCTGGTTTCGTTGGTGCTGGTTGTTGGCTCCGTAATCGTTGTTCGAACATGGCGCGGCCGCGCACTGACCAATCGTCTGTTGGGCCGATTTGTGGCAGGAAGCACAGCGAATCTGCAAGCGATGTCCAGTTTTACTGGGACGTTGGCCGAACTGATCGGCTTGGGTGCCCCCATGAGCGATGCACTGCGGATCGCTGGCCGCAGCTGCCAGCACGTCGCCTACAACTTGGCAGCTCGGGATCTCGAGTTGCAACTGCGAGCGGCATCGCCAGACACCTGTCTGCGTTCGCGGCATCTGCCTTCGCTGATTACGCACGCCTTGCAGGCCGGCTCGGAAGGTCGCCCTCACGTGGTGCTGCTCAGAGAGTTATCCACGTTGTATGCCGAGCAGGTCGAACATCGGATGGATTGGCTGAGCAGTAGTCTGTCCGCCACGCTGACGGTGCTGATCGGGTTCCTCGTCGGCGGGCTGGTCATTGCGTTGATGATGCCCATGATCAGCATGGTTTCTTCATTAGCATAGTTTCGTGGTTGCTTTGATGCGCAGGACAAGATCGTCATGAACCTGATCTCCTTTCAAGCGGCGCGCGACCGCTGGGTTGATCGCGGCGCGTGGCGCATGGTGCCCTGGTGGGTGCTGTCATCCAAGTCGACGGTTCGATTGGCGCTGCTGCGGGTGTTGTCCGTTGGCCATCATGAACAGTTGGACATGGCTCCGCTGCTTCAGCATTTGGCCGACGATTTTCATGGACGTCCGCGCCGGACGCTGTTGCGGCTGGCTCGACGCGTCGAACAAGGGGCGCCACTGATCTCAGCGCTGGAGCAGACATCGGGTGTGCTCAGTGATGAAGACTTATTGACGATCCGTTTCGCGACTCAGACTGGGACATTGCCCGACGCGTTGGCCGCGTTGCAGCAGCGTCATAGCTCAGCCGAGATGGATACCAAAGCTCGTATCCGGCAGAGTGTGAGTTACGCAATCACTTTGGCGATGATCTGTCTGGCGGTCACGGCGTTTTTAATGATATTCATCGCGCCTACCTATACGGAGCTGTTTGGTATTTTCGGGCTGGGACTGCCGCCTGCGTTCGAGGCTCTGATCAACTTGTGCAACGGCTTTGTCGGCCTGCTGCCCAGCTTGGCCGGTCTGCTGTTATTGGTCATCGTGCTGTGTTGGTTGTTCCAACCGGTGCAGTGGTTGCGTCGCGGTGTGTGGTCGTCGTTGTTTCGTCCGGCTGCCCAATTGCGAACGGCGCACGTGCTGCGCATGTTGTCGCTGGCCATGCATCGGGGACGCCCCTTGTCAGGCTCGGTGTCGACTCTGGCCCGCTATCACTTCGATCGCGGTGTGAGATTGAAGTTACTGGAAGCGCGGAACTATGTGGAGCAAGGCACGGACCCTTGGAGCTCGTTGGCGGAGACCGGTTTGCTGACACCTGAAGAAACGCAGTCGCTACAGCGGGCTTCGTCACCGCAGTTGAGAACTTGGATCATGGACAAGCTGGCCGAGTGGCGTGAAGAACGCGTGCGGCAGCGTGGGAACTGGCTGTCGACTTTGATTCATCCGGTGCTGGTTTTGGTTTTCGGTGGCATCGTGCTGTGGGTGTCCCTGGCGTTTTTTTCCATTTTGACGTTGATGATCAACGCGCTCGCTTAGTGCGAGGCGCACAGACATATGGCCTGGATCATCAACGCACAGGTTGCTCATTCCGTCGAAAATGGGCCACATCAAAATCAAAGAATGCTCGAGCGTTCGCGTTGAAGCGATTCACTGTGAAGCTGGCGAGCGCAATCGAAACCATGGATTCAACCAACCAAATCGTCTGCAACGTTAGAAGACCTATGCAGCCTAGATCGATTCGATTCCGGCGCGGCAGCACCGTTCACGAACTGTTGGCGGCAGGCGTATTGTTGATCGCTACCACCGGCACAGTGGCCACCGCCGCAGTGCACTGTCAGCGTCTGAGCAAAGATGGGCGTGAATATCGGCTGGCGGTTGACGAGTTAGCGATGCAGATGGAACGCTTGCTCACCGTGGAGACAACACAATTGCCAGATGCCATGGAGAATCTACAACCGTCGGATAGTGTTTCTCAAAGTCTGAAACAGGTCCGTTTGTGGGCTGAGTTGATCGAGGATTCATCGGGGCAACGAATTGTAATCCGACTGCAGTGGCAACGCCTGGGAGATCCGCCTCCGTTGATGGTGGTGGGCTGGCCCGATTTATCCTTGACGTCGCCAGCAGCCACAGGAAGCACACCATGAACAGGCGCACTGGAACATCGCTGGTGGAGGTCGTCGTCTGCATCACCGTCGGTAGCTCGCTGATGCTGCTGAGTGTGACGTTGGTCGAGCGCAGCCTCCGGTTAAGTCAGACCATGCAAGCGGCCAGTGAGCGCAATCGTGCGACGTTGAATTTCTGCGCACAGTTCAGACGAGACGTGCGCAGCGCTCCACAAATCGAACGTTGGTCAAGCGACGAGTTGAGCTTGGGAGCTCCAGGACGTCAGATTCCAGACGCAATTCGCTACCGCATCGATGAAGGCACCATTGAGCGAACGGCTATCCGAGACGATGGCACAACCCGCCGAGAGGTTCTCAAGTTGGGACCGGACCGGCACTGTGAATTGGGTGTCGAGGAGCAGCCAACGCTGGTGGTCTTATCCATTTATCGACGGGTTCCCAACGGACCAGACCAACGCATGTTGGAGCGATTTGTAGCCACCAATTTAGGGCGTTGGCCACCCGCCGTGACCATTCCGGGAGACCAACAGTGAGAGTCATGGGTGTATCCGATACAAATTTCACCGCCGTGCGGCGTGCTGGCAGTCGCCGCTCCGGAGCCATTTTGCTCTGTGTGCTGGCCTGCGCAACGGTGTCCATGGCTCTGGCGGTCATTTGGCTGCACGCCGCTCTGCAAACGCGTCGGGAGGCCAAGCGAGCTTTGCAGCTGAGGCAAGCCGAATGGTTGCTGGATGCGGGCGTGCGGCGAGCGGTGGAGCGGGCTCGAGACTCGAATGATTACACCGGAGAGAGTCTGCAGTTGCTGCCGACCACTTCAGGCTCTGTGGCCAGCTGCGACATTCGGATCCACACGGATGCACCGCCGGAACAGCAAACGGCCACCCAAGTCGTCAACGTGGTGGTGCGTTATGGTCCAGCCGAACCGACGACCCAACAAATCCAGTTGTCTCATACCTTTCGCGTGGCAGATCCCACCGCGGATGTTCCTCCAACGGAGAGTAAAACCAATGAATCGTAATACAAAACCTAAATGCCGGCGGGTGCCAATGAGGACCCGCGCCGCTTTTACCCTGGTGGAATTGCTGGTGGTCATTGCCATTATCGGCATTTTAGTAGGCTTGCTGTTGCCGGCGGTGCAAGCGGCTCGCGAGGCCGCGCGGCGTTCGCAATGCACGCACAACCTGATGCAGTTGGGGCTGGCGGTGCACCATCATGAGTTCAATATGGAGCGGCTACCATCGGGTGTCATCAATCCGGACGGGCCAATTCGTAGCGAAGCGGTGGGCCAGCACGTCAGCTGGATCGTACAGGTGTTACCCTATCTGGAAGAAAGGGTGGCCTACGGCCAATTCGATCTCCAAGCAGGGGCTTACGCGCCGGTGAATCTTGCGGTGCGAGAGCACGATATTTCAGTGCTTAAATGCCCGTCGGACCCGTCTGCCTATTCGCAACGCATGTCGATCTCAACGTATGCCGGCTGTCATCATTCCGAAGAGACGCCCATCGAGGCGGACAACAACGGTCTTCTGTTTTTGAACAGCCGCATCGGTTTCGGAGATATTCTGGATGGCAGCACGTACACGATCTTGTTAGGAGAAAAGCTTATAGAAGGAGAGGATCTCGGCTGGGTATCCGGCACGCGGTCCACGCTGAGGAATACCAGTGAGCTCCATGCATGGAGCGATGAATTGACCGCAGGCGCTTCACCTGAGGAAGAAGATCCATCGGCGCTGCCGGCTTCACTCCGTGTCGGCGGCTTTGGTAGTTATCATCCCGGCGGAGCGAATTTCACCTTCGCCGATGGCTCGGTGCGTTTCTTGTCACGCAACGTCGATCCAGTCACCTTTGGCTACTACGGAAATCGGGCAGATGGCCAGTTGTTGGAATAGTGTGCGAGTCGCATGGAATGACTTATGACATCAAATCGACGACTGGTTGAGAACGCTGAAACCACGCGCTGAGCGGTACCGCTCCAAACCAAACGCAAACAGGCCGCGAGCAATGCTCGCGGCCTGATGAGTCTCATTGTTGTGTAGAAGGCGGCTACTTGGCGCCGGCCAGTTCCTGCTTCTTGCGTTCCGCCACAATGTCTTCTTGAACATTGCCGGGACACTTGCGGTAGTCCAGCAGTTCCATGGT
>JANQOL010000315.1 GCA_028289675.1 Pirellulaceae bacterium | reverse complement strand
CAAAGCCGCGAATATCCTGTACGTAGCCACGCAGCTGGAATTGAGAGCCGACCGTGACCTCGTCAATTGGTTGGCCTGCCAAATCGGTCGCTTGCAGACGCAAGGCGATGATATCATCGTCCGCCGCCGCTCCGACACGCAGCGTCACCGTCGCTGTACTTTCAATGCCGCGTGCGTCCTGGATGGTGTAGGTAAATTGGTCAGCACCGTTGAATCCACCGTTCGGGGTGTAGAAGATCCGGTCGTCCGACAATTCCGGTGTCCCACGATCGTCTCGACGCGTGGTACCAAACAGCCCGTTGTCAAACGAGAACAGTTCAATCTGCCCGGTGGATCCCGGTCGGTCGTTCGAAAGAACATCGATCGAGAACTCGATCGTGCCCGCTGGAATCGGTTGTGGTACTGAATCGTCAACAGCGACTGGGAACTCGACGCCGTCACCGACGATTTCAATCGAAGTACCGATGTAGCGAATTCTTTGTAGCGGAACTTCACTACCTGGCGTGTCAAAGAGCAACACGTCCGAAGCGTCGTCTTCTGCCGGATCCGGAGTGAAATTGGCCACGCCAGGCGAACGGGCGGTGAAGGTGATTTCGGCAAGTAGCAATGGGTCCGGTTCTTGCATGATGTCCCGAGTGCTGAACGCACCCAGTTCATCGATGATTCCCGGAATCTGAGCATTGCCCCGGCGGAAGTTGAAGTAGTCGTTGAAGAACGAAACTTCAAAGTTGAAGCCATCGTTCGGATCGGTCGAAGGAATCGTCGACACCAATTGCAAATCGTAAAGCAGATCCGTGTAGGCCGAGAAGACACCTGCGGCCGTTCCTGGATTGCTCGCATCGAAGCGCAGGTCATCGACGAACATCTGGACCATGAAGTCCTGGCCCTGCTGGATAGCCGAAATCTCTGTTCCGGACAAATCCGTGGTCACCAATCGAATCTCGACATCGTCGTCAGCTCGGTCACCCGGCAACGTATGAACGGTGACGTTGGCCGTGGACATGTCGTTATTACTGTCGATGACCGTATAGGTGAACGTGTCCGTGCCGCCGAAATCGCGGTCGGGAGTGTACCGCAGTGAGCGAGCGCCCGTGGCGATGTCCACGTCACCGTTGTTGGGTGTGGTGACGCTGACAATTCGCAAGGCACCTCCCTGCCCTTCAATATCATTCGCCAGCACGTTCAGCGGGAAACTGATCACGTTCGTCGGGACATCAAAACTATCGTCGATGGCCAGTGGATCTTCGAAGAACAGATTCACATCGACGACAACAGTTGCCGTGTCCACGTCACCGCCCGATGTCCGCATGGTGTAGGTGAAGATGTCTTGCCCGGTGAAGCCGTTCGGCGGCGTGTAGTTCACCGTACCATCACTGTTTGCAAACACCGTCGCATTGGCCCGCGAACCACTAACGGTAATCAGCTGCAACGTTTCGCCAGGCAGGCGGAAGTCATTGGCTAAAACGTCCAGCGAGTTGGAAATCGAATTGCGGGACACGGCGAAACGGTCATCAACGGCCAGCTCCAAACTGTCGACGACCTCCAAGACATAATCTTCCACTTCACCCGTGGAGGATTCGCCAACCGCGGGCACACCCAGTTCGGTGCTGTAACGGAAGCGAGCGACAGTCGTGCCCAATAGGGCTCCGGCAGGTGCACTGAACGTAACGCTGGAGGTCCCAGTGCCGACGAGCGTATTCTGGATAATCTGCTCACCAGCGTCGGAAAAATCACCATCTTGATTGAAGTCGATCCAGCCGTGCAAATAAGCAGCTTCACCGGTGGTGTTGTTCGCAACGACTGTCAGCCGGTTATTGCTGGAACCGGACACGAGCGGCCGAGCCAGCGTGACACCATCTTCATCGTCGATGACCGCGCCGCTGGAATCCAACGAACCACTGATATCATCCCCGTTGGCCGTCGGAGAAAACTGACTCGCTTGCTCTGCATCCCAATTGGCCCCCAGTCGTAGCCCTGGCAAGAAGCCATGTGACGCAATGCCATAGGATTCTGGAGCATCACCAAAATCCACGGTCAACGTGTTACCGAAATCCAAGCCTGACAAACGTGTCTGATCGATGTTGGGGTCACCCGTGACAACAACTTCGTATTCGAAGTCATTCAACGGATTGGCGTCGTCCGAGATACCAGGCAACGTTTGGACGTAACCGGGCTCAACCACTTCGCGAATCTGGTAGGTGCCTGGTCCGGGGAAGGGCAGACGGTAGCTTCCGTCCGGGCCGGATTGAGTTGCCGGCTCACCGATGTCAATTCGGTTGTCACCGTCCAGGTCCAAGTAGAAGAACACGCCCTCCAAGCCACCTTCGCCGGGATCACGAATGCCGTTGGCGTTAATGTCGTTAAACTTGGTGCCGGTAATGTCCAGGTTCAACAGTTCGTTACCAAAGTCCTGACCGCCGACCGTATCGCCAACACCTACGGTTACCACGCGAGAGTTATTGATCGGAGTCGACAGTCGGTAGCCGGACGGAATGGACTCGCGGATCGTGTGAGTGCCGGCGGGAACCAACAACCGGTACTGGCCATTGGGATCGCTAAACGCTCGGAATTCGCCTTCGTTGAAGACACCGTCGTTGTTCGCGTCCGCGAAGACTTGGATAAAGGGAAAGACTTCGTCGGCGCTATCAAACGTCCGATTGACGTTCCGATCTTTGTAGACGGTACCGGTGATAAACGCCGCATCCCCCTTGCCCGTCGACAAACCGAAGGCCATTGCGGCCGCCGTGTCTTCAAAACCGAAGTTGCCCTCGTTGGGTGCGTAGCGATCAACGCCGAAATCCAGGTCGACATCATCGGGCGTGCCAAAAATGCCATCGGGACCGACCCCCAGACGACTCTGGGCAACCGGTAATCCGCCGGAGTCCATGATCATCAAGGTGTTATTTGTGTTGTCCTGGTGCCAGGCTCCAAAGCTGTGCCCCAGTTCGTGGGAAGCCGTAGTCGCGATGGCGCGGGCATACGCGTCACGGACCAACGTGCCCGGGCTGACCGGCACGTTGCCAACGAAGTCCAGATTCGGTTGTCCCAAGACAGTCGGTGACAGATAGACGTCGGGCAGGACCAGTACCGTACCTTCACTGTCGAAGTTGCCCACATCGACTGAATCGGCGATACCTCGTACCGGCAGCGGGAATTCCGTCAGGCTGCCACTGATGATCAGCTTGGTAACGTTCGGCGTGAAATCAGGATCAAAGTCGGGGTGATCAAAACTGTTGAAATACTCAATGTCGAAGTGGCCAGGGATACCGTCCTCGGAGAAGTAACCGTTGTTAGCCAACTCGGGCAGCGATCCTTCAAAATTCTCTTGGATGTCCGCCAAAATGGAGCGAATCAACGGCTCTTCATCGCTGGGCAGCAAGCCGGCGTTGCCGAAGAATGAAGTTAGCGGCGACAGGCGAACATTTCCCAAGGGCAGGCCAAAGATCTCGCTACGTACAGTCGCACCGTCAAAGTCGACGTAGACAATTTGCTTGGTACCGACTGGCGTCTTCTCAGATTGCGGACGGAACGTCTTGAGTTGCAGATTGTAAGTTGCGTCGCCATCCATCACACGGAAGTAGTACAAACCGTCTTCAGGTATGACGTAGGCAAAAGTGGCTTGTGGAAATGCCGGGGGATTGGCTTGGTCGATGGTGGAGAGGGGCGAGTTCGGTGGGTACGGGGTTGAAGGTGTGCGGCGGCCGGCAATCTCTTGACGGTTGGCGTTTAACAGCGAGACGTCGAACACCAGGTTGGTCGGACCGATGCCGGCGGTGATGTTGACGTCGACAATATCGCCGGCCCGCAGATTGACTTTGTACCAGTCTTCATCAAAGATGCCGCCAGCCACATTGGTCTCGATGCTACCGGTGACATTTACGATGGGCGTTTGCCCGAGTCCGGTGCCGAGTGGCAACTCTTGCGCGCGGGTAAAGCCGTCATTCGGTTCCAACTCGCTAACCGTGATTGAACTGCCCGAGGTCGCGTCTTCGCCACTGGCGCTCGATCCGCTACTACCATTGCCAGAATTGGCTCGACTGACCGCGTGTCGTCTCGCATACTCAGCGGCGTCGATGCCGGTGCGGTAGTCTCCGGTGTGATAACCGACTTCCGGATAGTAGAGACCATCCGAATACGGCTGCAGATCAGCGGCAAGCAACTCCCGGGCCTCGAGCGTCTCCATCAAGCCCTTTCGCAGGGTTGACCTTTTGGATGCTTTGGCGCGGTTCTCTTTTGCGCGGGTGCTGAACAATCCTGACTTGCGAGACTTCACGTTATAGTCCTCTGCTGGGTCGAACGGCCAAATGTAGAGAAGCGTTTTTCAAATTGCCGCGGAAAATCGTAGTCAATGGTCCTGCGGACCGACCTCAAGATGAAACAGGTGGGTTCCACTGAAGGACGAGATAAGACAGGCAGCCTGGGCAAAAGGCAGTCTCGATTCTAATTCCGGTCCCCCACCTGTCAACGAATCGCAATAGATCTGTGATGGTCAAATGACAGCGCAAGTTCCTGCGATTAGGCAAATTTTAGGGTTGTCGGGATCGAGCGGATGGTATCGATTCTCCGCGTTCTCCGGGGGAAAAACGAGGGTCGGATCTCGGAGTCGAGCGGAAAAAGCGACATGTTTTCCATAATTCCAACAGTCGCCACCTCACCCACCCGCCGCTCAAGCAGGCGCATCTGGGGACACACACGTTGGTAGGCGCGTCTGGGGACGAACGCGTATCTGGGGGACACACCCAACAACGATCGCTGCCGCCTGAGACACCGACCTTTTCCAGGTCTGCCACCAGCATCTCTCCCGGGGACACACATCTCTCCCAAGTCGTTTCGCTGGGTCACGTCGTCGAGCCACTTCAGCGACTACAACCGGGGACAAGCGACTAAAACCGGGGACACACGCTCGCCTGGCCAAATCCCGAACAGCCACTCGTGGGGGACAGACGTTCCCTGGACTGGGTTAGATCAAGCCTACGGGGACACACACCTGACGCCAGCTGCATAGCCAGGCAAGGGAGCTTAGAAACGACGGCGAAAGATGGCAGCCTAGTTAAGACAGAAGCCCAAAGCTTCGATCAGGCCCCGGCACCTCGGCCTGCGTGTGTCCCCGTCCGAGTTGATGCGACCTCTACGCTGTATCTCTGCAGATTGCGCATGAACTCGGACACATCGCGCACTGCTGGTGTGTC
>JANQOL010000304.1 GCA_028289675.1 Pirellulaceae bacterium | reverse complement strand
CCGACGCGCATTCGACGTCGGCTGTTTGTACTCCAACACGCTACGGATTGTTGACTGGGCGATACAACTGGCGTTCGCGCTTGAAACGTGGCATCGTCGGCAAGTGGGAAAGACCGCTGCTGGAAGACGATCGTCTGACGTTGGCCGAGATGTTTCGGCAGCAGGGCTATGACACCGCTTGTATCGGCAAATGGCATTTGGGCTGGGACTGGCCTAAACGGGGCGGTGGAACAACGCAGAAGCTGGCCGAGATCGACTTTACGCAGCCCGTCACTGGCGGTCCAACCACGCACGGGTTTGACCTCTACTTTGGAGACGACGTTCCGAACTGGCCGCCCTATGTGTGGAGAGAAAACGACCGTCTGCTAGCAAGTCTCACCACGGAAATGGCGGCGGGAACCATGCTAGGTGTTTCCGCGGGTCCAGCGGCGGACAACTGGGACTTTCGCAGTGTGCTGCACGTGTACACGCAACGATGGTGCGAGACCATCCGCGAACATGCGGAGCTCGAACAACCGTTTTTTTTATATGCGCCGATGCCCTCACCGCATACTCCCATCGCGCCGCATCACAGCTTCCAAGGCAAATCCGGTGTCAGTGAGTACGCGGATTTTCTCCTACAAACCGACTTTGCAGTCGGAGAAATCCTCCGAACGCTTCGCGAAACCGGCCAAGCCGACAATACCTTGCTGATCTTCACTTGCGACAACGGGACTTCCGACAAAGCCAACTTCGCCGAGTTGGATGCCGCTGGAATTCACTTGAATGTTCACTGGCGAGGCTGGAAGGCGGACGCTTACGAGGGTGGTCATCGCGTTCCAATGATGGTCCGATGGCCTGGAAAGATCGCCGGCGGCGGAATCTGCTCGCAAACCGTAACGGTGGCCGATATCATGGCGACCTGCGCGGACATCCTGGATGTCAAATTGCCAGACAATGCCGCGGAGGACAGCGTCAGTCTGTGGCCTGTGCTGCAGGGCCAATCGCCCCGTACTCCGCTCCATGAATCGGTCGTCCATCATTCGTCCAGCGGGCACTTTGCCATCCGCCAGGGCCGTTGGAAGCTGTTGTTCTGTCGCGGCTCGGGAGGCTGGAGTCCGCCACGAGAGGCCGAGGCGGCCAAGCTGAATCTGCCGCCCATGCAGCTGTATGATCTGGAAGCGGATCCCAAGGAGTCTAAAAACATCCATGCATTGCATCCACAAATTGTCCAGCGCATGACGACCGACCTGCGTGAGTTGATTGCGCGAGGCCGGTCTACACTCGGACCACCACAACCCAACCACGGCGGCAAGAACTGGTGGAAGGAACTCCCTTGGGAACAACCCTAACCGTCCGTTAGGGACGAAAACCACTCCTGGTCGTTTGAGTTGCCCAACCCCCACCGGCGACGTGTTATCCAACAAACAACTAAGTTCGCGGGCCGAGCTCGAAACTCCTTTTGCAAATGGAAAGACGCATGTTGCGAACCATCGTTTCCGTCACCGCGGTATTGCTATTTTGGCCAGCGGCGACGGCTGAAGAAAAAGGAACAGATGGCCGCAAGGCGAAGATCGTGTTTATCTCGGGCTCCCCCAGCCACGGCCCGATGAATCACGAGCACCGAGCGGGCAACATGATCTTGGCGGACGCGCTGAATCGCTCCGGCCTGAACGTGGAAGCCATCTTGGTAGGTCACTATGGCTATCCCGAAGACCCGTCCATCCTGGAAAACGCAGACAGCATCGTCGTGTTCTGTACCGGACACAGCGGACACGTGCTTAAACCGCATTTGAAGGACTTCGACGTGTTGATGAAGCGCGGCGCCGGAGTGGTCATGATTCACTGGGCAACCGAAGCAGAGAAGGGTCAGCCAGGGCAGAAGTTCTTGGAATGGATGGGCGGATTCTGCGATTTGAATTGGTCGGTTAATCCACACTGGACACCGCATTTCAAAGATCTGCCGGAGCACCCAATTTGCAACGGCGTCCGGCCGTTTCAAGTCAATGATGAGTGGTACTATCACATGAGGTTTGTGCCCGACATGAAAGGCGTGACGCCCATCTTGTCCGACTTGCCGCCGCCCGAAACGTTGGCCCGTCCGGATGGCCCGCGCAGCGGCAATCCCGACGTTCGCCGGGCCGTGGCCGCCGGAGAACAGCAGCATGTCGCCTGGGCCTATGAGCGACCGCATGGAAGAGGTCGAGGGTTCGGATTTACGGGAGCACACAACCACGTCAGTTGGCAGAACGACAACTTTCGCAAAATCGTCCTCAACGCCATCTTATGGACAGCCCATGTTCAAGTACCCAAGGACGGTTGTCCGTCACCGACGCCGAGTGACGACCGGCTGCGGGAAAACTTGGACGACAAAGGCAAGTAACTCGTTCGGTCCCGCGTTTCGCCTCAAAACGTGCGGCGCACCTACTCTTGGCGCATCGCGACCACGGGATCCAATCGTGACGCCCGCCAGGCCGGCAGCGCGCTCGCCAAAGTGCTGACTGCGATCGCGAATGCCCAGGTCGCCGCAATGGACAGTGGTCCCAGCTCAAAGAAAACACCCTGCACGTCGGTGTTGGCTCGGTAGTTGACATACATGCTGAGCAGCCCACGGCCACAGACGGCCAGCAGCATCGACAGTAGAGTCGCTAACAGCGCTCCGGCGGCGCCCAACAGTACACCTTCGCACAGCATCAGCCGCAGTACATCGCGATCTTTCATGCCAACCGATTTCAAGATTCCGAATTCCTTGGTGCGCTGCACGACCGAGATAAACAGCGTGTTAGAAATCCCTACTGCTGCCATCAACAGCACGGCAGCAGCGAGGGCGTAAATCACTGTCCCGACCGTCTGAATTTGGTGTTCAATGCGATCCCAGGCCCACAAGGCGGAGTGGGCGTTCAAGTCCAGCTGCTTGATCGACTCCTCTGCGGCTCGCAGGTTGCGGGTGGAATCCACGACCACTTTGACACCATACAAACTGGTATTGTCAGGCTGCGCCCGCAGCAGTTCCCGAGCTGCCAGGTGGTGAATCATCAAGTCGGCGTCGGTCGCGCCGATAAATTCTCGAAACATGCTGCTGAGATTCATGTCTTTACCTTCGCTCCGTAGCACGCCACAGATGGTAAACGAGCGTGATTGGTAGACGTCCTGGGTGCCGCCCGATGGCAAGACCGCTTCAGCAAATCGGCGAATCAACATCTGCTCGGCTTCAGATAACTCGGTCGCATCCAAGTTGTCGACCAGCTTATCAATCGACCCGGCCAACTGGGTTTGCAGGTCATAGTCGACGCCCTGCTCACTCACCAGCCAATTCAAGCTATGCATTTTTCCTGACTGCGCGCGAAAACGAATCGTCAACGGCTGGCCCAAGACTTGTTGTAACTCCGCATCGGTCGCAAAGCCCATTTGGTAGGCCAGCAATTCGCTGATCATCAGGTCCTGTTGCCGGGATTCGGTCGCAGCCAAACGGCCGGCAACCAACCGGCGCTCAGCCACAGATTGCTCCACGTCCAGCGCTACCACGGCTGTCTCGCTCAGATCATCCTGGGCCCGCATCCACGTCGAGGTATCTACGGTACATCCCAAGTAGAAATCAGGCACGACGCGAATCACGTGAGGAATCCGTGCCAAATCGTCCATCTGACTGGGCTGGATCCGATAGTCAAACTCGGTCCGGTTTTCGTTTTGCCAAGCTTTGGTCAACTCCTCGCGTAGTCGTTGGCGACGGGCGGGCGGTATCCGCTCGGAAACTTGGATCTCGCTCTCAGGCGGCTGGCGGTGCGATCCATAGCTTGGCCGCACTTCGATTTCCCGGGCAAACTCCGAAGAGTCAAACAGGACTTGAAAAGCAGTCTCCACACCGGCGGTTCCGGCCGCCGTCATGAGAACTAATGTGCACCCAAGTACAATACCCACCAGATTCAGCGACACGCGCAGTTTGCGCTGCTGCAAATTCCTAGCAGCCAGTTTCCACAGGTCCATCCAGGTCATCCCATCACCTCGTTGTGTCAGCGGCAATTCGACCGTCTTGCATGGTGATCAGCCGCTGCCCAAAACGTTCCGCCAGAGCCATATCGTGCGTCACCAGGATTAGGGTTGATTCCAGATTCTCGGTTTCCAAGAGCAACCGCTCGACCGTGCCGGCCGTCGCCGAGTCCAGATTGCCCGTCGGCTCGTCCGCCAGAATCAGCGCGGGCTGATGCACAATGGCCCGGGCAATAGCTACCCGTTGCTGTTCGCCACCGGACATGGCACTCGGCAAATGCGCAGCCCGCTGGCTGAGTTCGACGCGCTCCAACGCTGCCAACGCCCGCTCGCGCCGCAGGCGCCTTCCCGTCCCGGCCAACGTCATTGGTAGCTCCACGTTTTCCAATGCAGTTAACTGAGGCATTAACTGGTAGGACTGAAACACCACGCCCACCTGTCGGCAACGATAATCCGCCAGCTGGCTACGAGTCAGTTGGTCCAGCTGGTGGCCATTTACCGTGATGCGGCCCCGCGTCGGCTGATCGAGACCAGCCAACAAGTTCAATAGAGTCGTCTTGCCGGAGCCGCTACGACCGACAATGGCCACTCGCTGCCGACGGGGAATGGTCAGCGTTAGTTCATTGACCGCAGCCAATTCGGTATGCGACGTGGAATAGCACTTCGACAGACTCTGGATGTCGACGAGAGAATCAGACACCGGCGGAGCGAGTGGGAAAGACATCTTGGCGGGCGCCATTCGCTTTAGGTGGTTCCTGTTTCCAAATGAATCTGCGAATTCGTTGCTGGCGCAGGCCAAATGTCAGTGCAATTCGCATCAGTGCTTGTGGCCTTCGCCTGGATCGGGCTGCTTGAGCACTCCGTGGACCACCACGTTGATCTCGTTGTCACCTTTCGGATCAATGTCGAATTCAAGTCCAGACGTTCGGTAAGAAGCAAACTTCTGATCGACGACCCCAACTTTGCTGGGACGGAACCCTCCTTGCATATTTTCGCCGAAAACCATCTGCAAAACCACGCACTTGTGATGCCCGGCCACGGCGCCATCGTTGGGCTTGAAGGTGGTTAGTTGAAAAGTTCCATCCGGTTGAATATCGCCCCGCGCGTTGATGGCCAAGTCGGTGGACTGAAATTCGACCACGCCCACGACGACGGGATTCCCGTTTTGAAACTGGACCCTGCCTGCGACCGGATACGTAGCTGGTTGGCGAGAACAACCAACGCAAGCTAGGCAGATACTAGCAACCAATCCAATACGCTGAATTAGACGCTGCGAAT
>JANQOL010000303.1 GCA_028289675.1 Pirellulaceae bacterium | reverse complement strand
GGAAGCCAGTTCCCGGTTTGCCGATTGGCGTTCCCAGCATCCGGGACCCCCTGATGACGGTGCGCTCCCCGACTTGCGATTGGCGCTCAGTTTTGACCGCCCCTTCGACAACTCGTTGAAGGAGATCTACCACCCGTCCGAATCCGATCGCCGCTGGACCAGCATGCCCGAGTTGGTCGAGGTGACTGATTGTGAACTGTCTCGGTTGCCGGCCGCACAAGCTGCCGACGGCTCGCCCGATCTGCCGCGTCTGGCCATGAGTTTGGACGGAGAGCGTGGTGTCACGACCGAAGGCATCGAGCCTCTGGATCGTTGGACTCCGTTCACCGTTATCGTGACGTTACGCGAGACGCATCGCACTGCGGAGCGTAGTTTGATCGCTCACCACACCCGCGGTACCGATTGTGGCTACAACGGCTGGGACCTGACGATCGTCGATGGGTATCTGGAATCGCGCATGTATCGCGTTTGGCCCGGCAACGCTATCGGCGTTCGTTCACGGGTGCCCATTCCTGCCGATCGCTGGCAGCAAGTGGTCGCCACGTATGACGGTTCTTCGCGAGCTGCAGGTTTAAAGCTGTATCTCGATGGTCGCCCGTTGGAAGTCGAAGTTCTTCGGGACGATGTCAAGAAGAGTGCCAACGTGGTGGTGGACCATGGTGGCCAGTTCGTCATCGGGCAACGATTCCGAGCTCGTGGATTGGCCGGTGGTCTGATCGATGACGTACGGCTATACACGCGTGAACTGACTGATGGTGAGCTCAAGTTCCTGGCCAATGGTACGTGGCCTGAGCCCACGCTGGACTATTTTGTGGCAGCCATCGATCAAGAGTGCCGCCAAGCGCAGGAGCGACTGACCGCCGCCCGCCGAGCGGTGGTGATGGCGGAGGAGTCCATGGACGAAATTCCCGTCATGCGCGAGACTGCCGAGGTCCGCGAGACCCACGTGTTGCTGCGCGGACAGTACGATGCACCGACGGATGAGACGACATTGGTTTGCCGATCCGTTCCGGAGGCGATTCCTTTGCCGTTTCCCGACGATGCGCCGCTGGATCGTTTGGGCCTGGCACAGTGGGTGACACATCCGCAACACCCTTTAACGGCTCGCGTGGCCGTGAATCGCCTGTGGGGGAATTTTTTTGCGGAACCGCTCGTGCGCACTCCGGAGAATTTTGGTTCGCAAGGCGAATTGCCAACGCACCCGGAGCTGCTCGATTGGCTGGCGCGTGATTTTGTGGATCACAGCTGGGACGTGAAACGCTTTTGCCGCAACGTCGTGCTGTCGGCAACGTATCGACAAGATTCCGTGGCCAGCCAAGTTCTGCTGGCCCGAGACCCAGCCAACCGTTGGTTGGCACGCGGGCCCGCCCATCGATTGGCGGCCGAACAGATCCGAGACTTGGCTTTGGTGGCGGCCGGCTTGATGAATCCCGCGCGCGGTGGCCCTCCCGTCTCACCCTATCAGCCGGGTGAAGACCTGTGGCGGGAGTCCAATGGCATGTCGCCCAGTTATCAGCAGTCGGTGGGCCAAGCCCTTTACCGCAGGTCGCTGTATTCGGTCTGGAAGCGAACCGCACCGTTGCCCAATATGCTGGCCTTCGACGCCACATCGCGCGAAGTTTGCACGGTCAAGCGAGCTCGCACCAATACTCCACTGCAGGCATTGGTACTGCTAAACGATGTTCAGTTTCTTGAGGCGTGTCGGGAAATTGCAGAACGTTCGCTACGAGTTGCTGCGGACGATGGCGAGCGAGTCGGGTTTGCCTTCCTAACCCTGACCGGGCGTCCGCCAGACGAAACCGAACTCAAGACTCTATTAGCTTTGTTCGATCAAGAGAAGAATTGGTTTGATGAGCATGATGATGAAGCCGAGCGATTTTTGCGGCATGGAGATTCCGAGTTTGACTCCGATCTCGATGTTGCCGAAGCAGCCGCCTTGAGTGCCGTCTGTCAGGCAATACTGAATCTGGACGCGACCATCTGGAAACGCTAGTGCGATTCGCCGGAACCTCGTGCGTCATCAACCACGAAATGCGAAAATGCCCGAGCATTAACACACGGCTTAAACCATGCGAACCGAATCTACGCTGTTCAATCGAAACCGAAGAGCCTTTTTTGGAGCCGGAGCCCGCGGCCTGGGAAGTGCCGCGCTGGGTAGTTTATTGGCGAGCGACGGATTGGGTGCGGAATCCGGCAACACGCACTCTCAGGGTTTGCATTTCGCGCCGCAGGCCAAGCGTGTCATCTACCTGTTCCAATCCGGAGGGCCGGCGCAACAAGATCTCTTCGATTACAAGCCCGTCCTTAACCAAATGAACGGCCAGGAACTGCCGGCTTCAGTGCGTGGACAGCAGAGATTGACAGGCATGTCTGTCAATCAATCGTCGTTGCCCTTGGCTGGGTCCCAGTTCAAGTTTTCGCAGCACGGCCAGTCGGGCGCATGGCTCAGCGAGTTGCTGCCCTACCATCGAGACATTGTTGATGAGGTGTGTTTCATCAAGTCGATGACCACCGAAGCCATTAATCACGACCCGGCGATTACTTTTTTTCAGACGGGATCTCAAATCGCGGGCCGGCCTTCGCTGGGTGCGTGGCTGTCATACGGGCTAGGCAGCGAGAACAGCGACCTGCCCGCCTTCATTGTCTTGGCATCTGCCGGTCAGGGCGGCCAGCCTCTGTATGCAAGACTGTGGGGAAGCGGCTTCCTCGATTCGCGCTACCAGGGTGTACGATTTCGGGGTGGCCAGGACGCTGTGTTGTATTTGTCCAACCCAGATGGAGTCTCACCACAACGTCGGCGCGCTCAATTGGATGCTATTCGAGAGCTGAACCAGCACCAATTCAGCCAGGAACAGGATCCGGAAATCCAGTCGCGAATTGCTCAGTACGAGATGGCCTACCGCATGCAATCCAGCGTACCCGAAGCCACGGATTTCGCGGATGAACCGCAGTCTACTTTTGATCTATACGGAGAAGACGCGCGTAAACCGGGAACGTTTGCTGCCAACTGCTTGTTGGCTCGACGCCTGGCCGAGCGCAATGTGCGGTTTATCCAGTTGTATCACCAAGGCTGGGATCAACATTCCAATTTGCCCAAGGCGATTCGTGGCCAAGCCAAAGAAACCGACCAAGCTTCAGCCGCTCTGGTCAAAGACTTGAAGCAACGCGGCTTGTTGCAAGACACGCTGGTGATCTGGGGCGGCGAGTTTGGACGTACTTCGTACTCGCAAGGCACGTTGACCGCGGACAACTACGGCCGTGACCATCATCCAAGATGTTTCACGACTTGGATGGCCGGCGGCGGAGTCAAGCCTGGAATCAGTTACGGTGCCACGGATGAATTTGGCTACAACGTTACCGAACACAGCGTGCATGTTCACGATTTCAATGCAACGTTGCTGCACCTGTTGGGCATCGACCACCAGCGGCTGACGTTCAAGTATCAGGGGCGGCGTTTTCGTTTAACGGATGTCCACGGACACGTCGTCCAGGATATCTTGGCCTAGCGCATTCTCGCGTTGGTTCAACCTGTCTTTGTCGACCTGCTGGAG
>JANQOL010000283.1 GCA_028289675.1 Pirellulaceae bacterium | reverse complement strand
GGCAATCCGGCAGCTTGAATGGCCGCCAGAATGGCGTCGGTAATTTCGGCTTGGCTGGCACCCAGCTCAAACGTGATCGCGATGTTGCCGCTGAGCGTGTTTCCATTGCGGTCAAACTCAAACGTCGTTTCGGTGTCATTGGCAATGATGCTGAAACGATCCCCGTCGGCCACACCGCCAAACGCACCGCCGGCCAACGGAATGTTCATCGTCAGGCCTTGCGGGACCTGGATGCGATACCCGCTGTCGAATTCGTAAACAACCTGGCCGCCTACGGAATCGCTGATGGTAAACGTGTCGCCGTCGGAGACTTGATCCCCGGCGGGAGCGATCACGGCAAAGCGATCCTTGTTGTTGATCGAAATCTCGTAGACTCGATCGTTCTTCCACACGCCAGCCAACGGCGTCAACACAATCTCGTCGCGCGTCGCGTTGTAAGCAAATGTGTAGTCAATCCCCTCTTCCAATAGCCGGCCGTTTTCGAACACCACTACCGCCGCTCCAGGCAACCGTTGGTCTTCGATCAGGGAATTGACCACGGTGTTGTCATCAATGCCCAGACCTCGGAATGGGTTCGACGGTTCGTTACCATCGGCCAACTGAATGCGGAACTCTGGATAGACGCCGCTCTCCAGCTGAACCACGGAAACTGAGCCGTCTTGGTCGACACCCAAGGAGTCATTGTCAATCGGATCCAACAAGATGGCTGCGGGACCTTCGAAGTCCGCTCGGTCTAAAGCGCCACGGTCTTTGAAGACGTTTTGCCCTTGGCCGCCAGGAGGCGCGACGTCTGGATCGTCCGCACGCAACTGACCTACCAGGTCGTAGTCGGGAGCCAAGATGGGCGACAGCGCCAGGCCCACCGCCGACTTGACGGATGCCAGACTAGGACGCTCTGGTAGATTGTCCACCGCGCTGTCGATCAGAGGCGACCCTTCGGCCGGCAGGTACTGACTAGCTTGAGCGTTTTCGAACAATCGAACGCCATCAGCGATGTCAAAATTCAAATCCAAAGCTGTATTGGGAACGTTGGTTGGTCCGTCTTCAATGCCAGTTGCGAACCGCAGATTTGCGACTCTTGGTTCATCGTATTGATAAATCGAACCACCCACGACAACTTGACCAGGCTTGCTGACCACATTGGGGTTGTCCGATCCATAAGGAGCGGGACCCAAGGTGTTTTCGTTGATTCGCGATTCTTCATTGACGACCGGCGTCTGCAAATTGAAGAACACGTTGTTCAAAACCGTTGGGCTGGCACCCCGCGATGCCAACACGCCCGTTTCAGGTAGCAGTTGGTCCAAGTTGTTGTTCGCGTCAGCGTCGGGATCGACGATAATGCTGCTATTACCGTCAATCCAAGCCGCATTGCTGACAACCACAAATTTCTCACTCGCACCGTCACCGCGCGAGGTATGCGTCAGTGCCGTGGTCGACTCGCGGTTGTGTCCAATCCCCAGATTGGACAGGCTGGTGATGTCGGTGAATGAACCATCTGGGATTCCCACGGTGGTAAACACCGTGAAGCCGTCCCCACGCCGCGTGAACAACTCCAGACCTTGATTGACTTCGTAGAAGTCACCGCTGATTTGACGACGAATCTCCCGATCACTCAGGTGATCGAATCCAAATCCGTCAATGGGGGAAATCCGATCCAGGATGACATCTCGGTCACCTTCCAGTCCGTTCCAGTCCGCATGAAGAACCCCGGCAATGCCTCCGAGGGCACGAGCATACACCGGTGGTAGCGGACTTGCGTCTCCGAAATCACCGTTAGGCAGGGCCTGCGTGTTGGGAATGGCTTGGGTGCGTCCAGGCCCACCTTCGTTGATCGCCCGGGCAATCGCATTGGCCACGTCCGGGAACCGCCATGTTGGGTCGATGTTGACGGGAACGTGGCTGGGATCTGACGGCGCTCCACCAATACCGAAGACAAATTCGAACGTTCGACCGCTAGAAGTGGTACCGTCGATATCGGGCACACCAAAGATGGTGAACGTGTCCCCCGCGCTGTAAGCCGACGCATCCTGGACGGTAATGACGAAATCTTGCAAGTGACGCACACTGACAGACATCGTGTACGCGCCAGACGTGTCACCATTCAGGCGACCAGCGAATGACAGGGGATCAAATTCTGCGTTGCCGATGGAACTGACGGCCGCGTAGTACACACCCGGCTCCGTCGCAGTGAAGTCAATATAAGGATCCAGTCCCAGCGTTTCTCCGGGGCCCGCATGGTTGTCGCTCAGCGTTAGAGTTTCCCCCGACGCATCGATGAAGGACTGTACCACGCCTTTGCTGTTGAAGATCTGCAGGACCGCGTCCAGTCCGCTGGATGAGTCGACGTCGATAATCGCTCGCTCACCAGTACCCAGCTTGAACTGGTAGATGTCCACATCCGTACCTGCCAATCCTAGTGTGGTGTCGCCAATAATACCGTCGGAGGTGAACTCCAGCGGGTTATGCGAAGTGCCCTGCCAGGTTTGTACGGCGGTTTGAATTGTGTCATTTTCCTCGTTCAACGCCGACTCGCCGTTGAAGCTGGCTCGTCCGTCCTTACCGACAATCGTGTTGTTGACGATTCGCGCGTGCGGCTGCGGAGATTCGCCTAGATCCAACTGACGAATGTCAAATGGATTGGCAAAGCCACCCGGTACGTCCAACCACTGGATGTTGGTGGCACCTTCCAAATACAACGCGGGGCGGTTGAAGTATTCCGGATAGCCCAGCGAAGCACTCGTTGGAGGAGCAATGGGGTCCGGTCCCAACAAGCTTTCCGCGATGGTGGCGGTGATCGTCTGCGTCGTGCCATTGGTGACAAAAATGCTACTCAGGATGGAATCCCGCATCGCATGCATGGTTTCCAGCGCGTTGGTGGCAAACGGTTGACACATGTTACACGTCAGTCGCTGGTAGCGACTGCCACCAGTATCCCGGTACCAAGCAATCGAGCTGCTGGCCGCCACTCCGTCACCCTCGACCTGGCCGCTACCAGCCACCGGATTGCCCGGATTGCCTCCCGCCAAATCTTCCCATTCAAAATTCAGCCGGGTACGGTCCGCGTCGATAACCAACAAGTCGCCATCGTCGATGTAGCTACCAAAGTGCGATGGCGGAGGGTTGTTGCCCGCGTTGTTCACAAACGGGTTGTTGTCCGATGCCGGCAGCGGGGTGGCTTCAAAGTGAGGAATGAAACCAGGTGAAATCATCCAGATTGGCGTTTCGCCCTGGATCATGACACCGCCCAAGCCGCCTTCTTCCAGCACGTTGTTTTGGACGACCAGACCGGGCAGCAAACCACCGTCCACGTCATCGTTCAGCACCGGGAGATTGCGCACGGCCTGCGTGCCCACGAAGTTCGGTTTTTCCTGCATCAAGAACCGCGTGAAAAAGTCGATTTGATCGCGGGGATCCTGCTCTCGATCCGCGGCTTCGCTCCACACGCCGTAGTCACGCGACTCGCGAATAAAGCTGTTCTGAATCAGTACCTGCCCCTGATGACGGACAATGTTCTGATCACTCGAGCCATCGAATTCAATGACTTGAATCTCCGCCGCCGGATTGGCGGCCACCAGTGTTCGCACATCGGCATTACCAAACAAGTTGATCTTGTTGTCTTCTCCGTTGGATCCCGACTCGGATCCGCCGGAGCTGGCCGCGCGAATCAATAGACGCGATTGCGTATTCAAATTGTTGATTACGTCGCGGATACGCTGAGCAATCACATGGCTCGGGTCGGTGGTAGAGAAGGGCACCGCAATGTTGCCCAAGCCAACTCCACCGATGTTGTTAAACTCCAAGACAACCGCGCTGCCGCCGTCGGAGATTTCAAACTGGTCACCATCGTTGATGACGGCACCCTCGGGAGCCACGATGCTGATCTGCTTGGCAAAACGATCATTCGTGTCGAAGGCCTGTGTCAGCGTCGGAGCGCCGAAACGATTGGAACGGAAGTAGGTCTCACCCAAGCGCACCTCGAGCTGATACTCGCCCGTGGTAATGGT
>JANQOL010000260.1 GCA_028289675.1 Pirellulaceae bacterium | reverse complement strand
GCGACGTAACCGACCAGATCATTCAAGAGGCGGCCGGACGGACGAATCCTGTCGAGACGTCGATTACCGAGGTAACGGAGCCGGGTGGCCGCTACATCGACTTTCTGGTGCCGGGTCTATTAGGCATGGGATTGATGGGTGGAGGCCTGTGGGGTGTCGGCTTTGCGATCGTCGACCTGCGAATTCGCAAGTTGCTGAAACGGTTCGTGGCGACACCGATGAAAAAGTCTCAGTTTCTCGTAGGCATCATGATCAGCCGACTGGTGTTCATGGTCCCGGAAATTATCCTGCTGATTTTGTTCTCTTGGCTGTTCTTTGGCGTCAAAATCTACGGCAGTTGGTTGGCCATCGGGGTGGTGGTGCTCCTGGCCGCTTTCGAATTCTCTGGGATCGGCCTGTTGGTGGCGTCTCGTGCCAAGACAATCGAATCCGTGTCTGGGCTGATGAATCTGGTCATGCTGCCAATGTGGACGCTGTGTGGCATCTTTTTCTCGTACGAGCGATTTCCGGCAGCCGTCCAACCGATCATCAAGATCCTACCATTGACCGCAGTGAATGACGCCTTGCGAGCCGTCATGCTGGATGGCCAATCGCTTGCATCTCAGTGGCCGGAGCTGTTGAATATGTCGATCTGGGCCGTGGTCACCTTCGCACTGGCGCTGAAATTGTTCCGCTGGAACGTTTAATGCGACCCGAGCGAGACGTCGGAGCATGCCATCTAATGCACCGGAGGATGCTCGTAGCAGAATTGGCCGGGCACCAACTCGTGCACCGAGCTGCGCGGCAGGACGTCATGCGATAGGACTTGGCTGTCGCCGACGAAGTAGGTGTGGTAGTCAGCGACAATCAAATTGTGGGTTGGCACGACGGGTCCCGGACGCTTGCGCATGACCACCGCTGGCTCGGTCGCGGAATGCAACAAAGCACCCGACTCAATGTCTCCTGCCTTGGTCCAGCCTTTGCCGCTAACCCACAGCAGGTGGCTGGTTGTGGCGTGCAGCCGCTCATTGTTGACGTGCAGAATCACCGACTGGGCGGGAGTGCGGGTGGTGGCGGCTACCACTGGCTTGAATCGCAATTCACCGGTGAGCACGCTACGGCTAAGCACCATGTCTCCTGCCACAATCGTCTCAATTGGCTTTTGCCCGCGGAGCGTCGTCACCATCGTTCCTGCGACAAAGCATGAGCCGTAGGTAATAGACTGCTCCCGGGAGACTTCTCGGCTAGAGTAGTTCGTTCTCAGATCAAGGGCTTCGCGAAACACAAAGCGTGCGTTGTTGTATCGTCGTCGGCTGAGTTTAGAACGTTGGTAGTCGGTCTCGTTGTAATTGTCCCACCAATTCCATACATCTCCTGGAACAAATCGAAACTCGACATCGGCAACTCGGGAGATCAGTTCCGCGACGCGCGCGTTGCTGTCTTGGATGAATTGGTTTTCTCGCTGGGCGGTTGCCTCGCGCACTCGGACCGAAGCGTAGGCGGCCATCTGTGTAGCGGCCTTGTTGTAGGCATTTTCTTCGGCCATGGTGTTCCAGGTCGTCCGCTGAAATTCATGCCTAGCGGCAGTTTTCAACGTAGCGCGCCTGCCGACCTCTGCGTCGTAACCTAATGGCTGCAGGCTAATGACTCTTTCGAAAGTGCCTCGATTGATGCGCGGCCCATCGCCGAAAATCTCCAACATCTCCACTGAAGTATCGAAGTTCCAAAGGCGCTTTTCGTTCATCTGCTCTTTGGCAAAAGCCTGGCGGTAGCCACGGCACCTCCCAATGGGATCCAGTACCGGGACGGTCACGAAGGTGATTGGCGACGACATGGCGTCCAACAACTCCGGCATGAAGTCATAGAAGGACTTATTTTTTAGTTGTGCGATGGCAAGCTCTTGCACCTCGGGCGATGGGTGGATCAGAGCAAAACGTGCCAGGCTCAAAGCTGCTTCTTGATCCGCGATCCCGCCCAACCACTCGACGACCAGTCGGGCTGTAGGTTCGCCATATTCTTCCGCGGCGGCGTTCATCACCGGCACAGCCAGGGGATCCTTGATACTGCGCAGCTGTTGCCAGGCAGCTTCGCGGGCTGGACGCCGGTGTTCGCCGGTGGCACGCAGCACCGTTTGAAGATGCTTGTTGATGTCCTGTTGATATTTGGAGAAACCCGCGCGCGTCCTCTCGGCCTGATGGGCTAGCAAGCGTCTGTCCGCTGGCGTCACCCACTCATTGTCAACCAGTTGATGTCCCAACGTTCGACGGGCGGGCATGTGATCCGGATCTTGCAACAGAATGTTCAATAGATGCGCGCGACACTGTTCGCCGAGCCGGTGCTGAGCGCACCACATGGCCATGGTCCAGTGATCCGAAACCGTGTTGAGATGTTGGGAGCGCTCCTGCTCGTATTCGGCCAGGACCGAATTGTCTCTCGCCAGTTCGATGGCATCTTGAACGCTGTGGCAGCCATCCGTACCGCTAATGAGACCCTGATACCACAATGGCGCAGCGAATCGTGCATCAACCTGTTCGGCTTCGCTCAACAGCCGCTCGCGGGCGAGCAAATCTCCATCCATTTCGGCTTGCAAGGCCTGGCCCATCAACTGAAACGCCGTTGCCCGAGTCGCGGTGTCGGGATCCGCGGCATGGGTGATTGCGGATGTGGAAAGTGCTAGCCCAACAAATGAGAACGCGGTACCCATGCTCTTTAACATGACAACTGCTCCGACATTTCAGAATCGACTCGAAAAGGAAGTCTGTTCCCTGACCTCCCAAAGTCTATAGGGCAAACGGACCCATCTCAAGCGAAATCCAATGCGCGCCGATGCGAGCTGCCTATTTTGACACCGGAGAAATGACTTGCCCACGCACGGGCTCGCCGCGCGACACGTCTTTTCCGTTGGCACGATAGTGCTGAAATTGAGCGGGCAAGCCCAGTCCTTTGCCGAATTCGCGAGTCGTTTGCAGGTGATAGTGAATGTGCGGCTCACTGGAATTCCCGCTGTTTCCGCACAACCCCAGGCGTTGCCCCGCTTTGACCAAGTCTCCCGGTTCTACCTGGACGGATCCTTGCTTGAAGTGCGCGAGAAAGGAAAACTCACCGTTGCCATGCTCGATAATGACATGGTTGCCGAGCGCCTGTCTGGGATTCATTTCGCCCGGAATGTTGTCTGGAATATCGTTGGCCGTAGCGTGCACTCTCCCGTCACCTGGCGCCAACACGGGCTGCGCGAAACAGTAGTAATCTTCGTTGCGTTTGCCGTCTCCTCGATGCGAGACTTTGTTCTTCATCATCAGGATGTCGTATGCAAAGCGTTGATCCGTGGTTGCCGCATGGTAGTTCTGTGCCACCTCGCGGCCGCCCCAGAACACAAACCACTGGTCTTCAAAGGGCAAACGTAAATCCGTCTTTGTCTTGTACTCGAGGAACTTCGATGGCGCAGCCTTCGGAGCCGGCCGAATCACAAAGCCCGCTACTTGCTCCGCTTTGTCGAACACCCACTGTACATGGAACTGCTGATTTGACTTCTGGAAGATGACCGTCCTCGAATAGACTTCCATCCCTCCAGCCGATTCGACATTCTCGGCGACCAGCGTCTTTTCCTTGCCCAACTGCTGCTGAATCTGTTGATGAAACTGACGCAGCGCAGTTTCGCTGCCTAGCGCCGCTTGCATCTGTTCCGTGCACTGCCCCCAAACGTCCTCGATCTGGCCCGCATAAAAGGCTTGCGTCCATCGGCGACCCAGCTCCAGTGTCTTGTCTTGGTCGAGAGCTGTCGCCGGCTGCGCGGCAAGGGTGAGCAAGGCAACCATCAACGGCCCGAGAAATCTCGTAGGTAACCGAAAACAACTCACGGGTGGCTCCTTCTTCAAAACCAACAAAACATCGAGGGACCATGGCCTCAGGTACAGCCGAGCAGTTGCCGTGCACGCGATGTGCTCTACCGACTTGGCTGGTTGCCCTAACCACTTGCTGGTTTCCCGTAACCAGTTGGCTGGGCCCATTGAGTTTGTCGCCAGGACAGCTCAATTGTTACAGGCCACCGAATTCCGAATCTTGGGCGCCGGCAGAGTGCTCTGAATTTCGCCAAGAGTTGGTGGCGACTGCACGCGGAACGTTCTGGCAACGATAAACGGCTCGAACAGCGCCACCTTCGAGTCGTTGCCAACACGAACTAGTCTTGCAGTTTTTCGGCTACCTTGGGCAGCATGGCGGCCAGGCCAGGAGCCTGCTCAAGGTCGATGGCTTCGACCAGATTCAGCAATTCAGCAGATCGCTTGGGCAGATGAGGATGCAGGTTTTGCCACACGATGTGCGGGATGAGCGGATCGTCGCGGCAATGAGTCAGGACATCCAACCAGATCGGCAACGGATCGCCGTGTTGGAACTTGCCGGCTGCAATCGCCACTTGCAGTTGAACGTCCGGCGCATCGTCAGTGGCCAACTCAGCACAGCGCTTCGCCAGCTCGGGTTGGTCGGCGTGCAAATTACCGATAGCCCGCACTCCCCATGCGCGGATGGACGCATCGGAATCACTTAACAATTGATTTGCAAACTCCGTGGACACCACTTGGCCGCCAATCAACGCCCATAGCGCGTGGAGACGGTGTCGCTTCGGTGTTTCGGTAGACAAAACCAGCTGTTCTAGTTCAGCCACGACACCGGCGCAAGCTTGTTCGGCCAGCAGGCGCCCGGCCGTTTCGCGCACATGCACATTGTCGTGATCCAACTGAGCCACCAATTCCTTGGGTGAAGCTGTGTGTTGTCGCACTGCGTCGGGCCGACCGGTGGCTTCGTGCACCACGCGATAGAGTCGCCCGTGCCCTCGATCAACGCCCTCGGGATCAGCGCTCGCATCTTGATAGCAATGGTAGCGATCGTACCAATCCAAAACGTACAGACAGCCATCGGGTCCGACCTTTTGCACGACGGGCATAAACCACACGTCGT
>JANQOL010000219.1 GCA_028289675.1 Pirellulaceae bacterium | reverse complement strand
GACAACAACCGCACGAGCCGAGCAGGGTGGCGAACAACCGGTCTCCGGTGGTCCCGCAACTGCCGCTGAGGCCGGACCGACGACCGAGAACAGCACGGCGGAACAACTTGCGGACGCGTCACTCGCGCGCACGGAAGCTGGGGAGACCGCCCCAGGTCAAACAGCCGCTGGCGGTGGTGATCCCGACGAAGAGGACGAGGAAGAAAAACGTCGGCGCCTAGAGCGCGCACGAATGTCTGGTTCGACCGAGTTGGCAATGACTGCTCCAACAGTGGCGGAAGTCGCGACATCGCCCGCGGGCCAACCGAGCGGAGGTGGCGGCACGCCGCAAGTTACTGAGGCGAACACTTCGAACGCTGTTGCTCGCGCGGACACTGGCAGCGAAGCTCCGGCAGGTGGTGGACCGTCCGAAGCGTTAGAAGCGGGGCCGGTTTCCAATCCGAGTGGAGGTGAAGCGGTCGCACAGCAACAAACAGGACGCGCCGAGGCAAGTGAAGCGTCGCCTGGCAATCCAGCCACTGGTGGCGGCACAGCATCTCCCGCGCGTTCATTGGCTGGCCTCCAAGTTGCCGCCAACACACAAGCGGAGATGGTCACGCAGGCCGGTAAACCACAGTCCACCGGCGATCCAAACATTCCAAATGTTGACGCACAAGGAACCGAAGCGACACGACAGGCAAGTGGTGTCGTCGCCGCCATTGTTCCGTCGGCCGCCGGCGCGGTGGCCGGGCCAACGATGGCGGCAAACATTGCCAGCGGCGCAATCGGCGCAGCAGTCGGGCGTCGCCAAGCTGGTCCGGACGAATCAACCGGACCGCCTCTTGCTTCCTCTGGCAGCGGCGGAGCGCCCGCCCGGTCATCGACGGAGATCAATTTGCCGACGGGGACTTCAGCAGATTTAGCGACGGCAACGGTGCAAACGGGCGCGACTCCTTCCGACGTTATCGACCCATCGGAATTGCTCGGCGGGACGCAGGCAGGTGATGTTGCTCGAAGTTCAAGCGGCGGGTTGGCTGTAAACGTTCAAGCGCCCGAAGGGCCAGGCGGGCTCGGAGCTGAATACGCCCAAAATGCGGGCGTCAACACGCGTCGTGGCCGAGAGGACAGCATGGATGTCCAGCCGATCGCCACATCGCGGTTCCTGCGCACAGACCCGGGTGGAAAGCTCGCGACGAATACTTCAGCGGTCATCACACAAGACGCATTTACCGGTCGCAGCCGTAACACAGACGACGATCCGGGCGGCAAATCTGGACGATCAGGGCCATCCACGGAGTTGGCGATTGAGCGCGGCTTGGTTTATTTGAAGCGACGACAATTGCCGGATGGCAGTTGGAGCTTGACGAGAATCGGCAACACTCCAGAAAAGAAATCCTTGCTCAACAGTGATACGGCCGCCACGGGCCTGGCCTTGTTGGCTTATCAAGGTGCTGGCTATACCCACAAGGAATGGAAATACGCCGACACGATGCAGCAGGCAATTAATTGGCTAGTCAAAAACCAAAAGCCAGATGGTGATCTCTACGTCCCCATGGATGCATTTTCCAACAGCAGCGCGTGGCTCTATAGTCACAGCATCGCCGCTCTGGTACTGTGCGAGGCATACGGTATGACAGGAGACCCAGCGCTGCTTGAACCCGCACAAAAGGCCATCGACTTTATCGTCTCTTCGCAAGACATCTCTGATGAAGACGGTGGCGGCGGTTGGCGTTATCGTCCCGGCCAAGGAAGGGACACGTCTGTCACTGGATGGATGATGATGGCGTTGTACAGCGGTGATCTGGCGGGCCTGAAGATTCCGCCTGAGACTTACTCGAGCATTCGCAAGTGGCTCAACCTGGCCGAGTATCACGATGGTAAGCAACTGCACAAGCACCTATACGTCTACAATCCTTATGCCGAAAACAAAAAGGACAAGGACGGCAAAATCGTTGCAAGACGTGAGCACGGACGTAAGCCGAGCCAAACGATGACCGCGGTTGGATTGTTGATGCGATTGTACTCTGGTTGGCAACGAGACAATCCAAATCTAATCAAAGGAGCGGACTATCTGATCAGCAACTTGCCGACCTACGGAACGGAGAGAAATGTCGCCAGCAGCAAGCACAAACGTGACACGTACTATTGGTACTACGCCACGCAAGTAATGAGCCACATGGGAGGTGATTACTGGGAAAAGTGGGAATCGCGGCTTCACCCGTTGCTAGTGAACTCACAAGTCCAACAGGGACCCAATGCTGGGAGTTGGGATCCGGGCGGTCGCATCCCCGACAAATGGCAAAGATTTGGTGGCCGGATTTATGTCACCACGATGAACTTGCTTTCGTTGCAGGTGCAATACCGCAAGTTGCCGCTTTACGTGGACATTGCGAAGTGAAATTGCCAAGTGAAATTGCCAAGTAAGGTCGTCAGCCGCGGCAACAGCTGTCACTTATGGAAACACCGTGCCACGATCTCTGCAAACTCCTCAATGGCCCGAGTTGACTTGTCTTGGATTTTGCCTTCATCATCGATCCGCCGTAATTCCACCGCAGTCTCGATGTGTTCGTTGGAAGCCAGTTCGGCCTGCTCTTCGGCTGATAACATTCCGCCCTGAACCTCAAAGCTGCGTTTCGAAGCGTCTGATAGTTGTTCGTAGTAGTCCTGCTCGCTGGAACAGAGGTAACGCTTAGCTACGACGTGCAAACGAATGGGCTCAATAACCTCAGCGGGAAACCAGCGCTCGAGCAAATCACCCCCGGCAGCTTCGTGATTCCGGTCTTCCGCCAAGAAGTCAAT
>JANQOL010000213.1 GCA_028289675.1 Pirellulaceae bacterium | reverse complement strand
CTGCCGACCGACGAAGCATCCTCGCTGGCGGCAGCTCCGCATTGGGCAGCGATTTGGAACTGTCCGGCTCCGACATCGGCAGCGATATCCCCTTGTCCGGATCGGATTCCATCGATCTGGCTCCTTCAGCCGATCTGTCAGACGTCGGTGGTTCCGACCTGAGCCTGGAAGCCAGTGCGTCCGACATCAGTCTGGATTCTAGTCCAGGCGGTAGTGAGTTGATCAAAGGTGACAGTGATCCGTCCATCGATTCAGGCTCATTGGGCGGTGGAAGTGACTTGGAATTGACCGACGACGGCGACTTGGTACTTGGTGGCGGTAGCGACTTGGCACTGGGTAGCGACAGTGGAATCAACTTGATGAGTCCAGCGGACAGCGGCATTTCACTGGAAGACGAGCCCTTGGATTTGGCGGCCAGCGGTATTTCCGGGTTGGATCTGGCCGCGGAAGGTTCGGACGTCGAAGGCGCGTCCGGTGCTGGGTCGGCTGTTGATTTTCAGCAAGATGAGGAGTTCCAACTTTCATCAGCCTCCGGTTCTCTCGAGGCTGACGACGATAGTGGCTCGCAAGTCATTGAGCTGGAGGATAGCTCGGACTTCGGAGACGCGGCCGTCGCCTTGCCGGCCGAGGAAGGATTCGATGCGTTCTCTGACGTGGATGGTGGCGGAGGTTTGGATGAAGCTGGTGGAGAACTGGGCCAAACCGCCGGCGCTGGTGCCGCTGCGGCCGCCGCCAGCGTACCGGACGTTCAATACAATCTGCTGCAAGTGCTGTTGTTGTTGGGCATCCTGTTGATCATGTGTATGTCCGGCATGCTGGTATCTGACATCGTCCGCAATATGTGGGCGTGGTCGGGTGCCGAGAGCGGACTGACCAGTGGCTTTACCGACATGATTCTCAGCGCCATCGGTTTGAAGAAATAGACTGCATTCTGAATGCAGTCATTGACCGGAGTTCTACGCTATCGGTCCATGGACTTGGACAGGTCAACCTGTTCGAGCGCGCAAAAATCGCCCTACCCAGTGAGCGGCAAATTTTGGTAGCGTTTGCCGGTGCGCCATCTTCGACGGGGCGGAACGTGCGTTCGCACGACGTTGTGTCGACCAACACTAACCATAACGAAGATGCTGTAGGCAATCCGCAAAAGGAGTTCGCGCGGTGTTTCGCCATTCATGGATCCGCAATTTAGTCTTCGTTTGCTTGGCAATGGCTGCCTGCCTGCCCTTTGCCGGTTGCAATTCCTTTGGCAACGGTCAACTTGTTCAAGAGCTGCGCCACGAGAACGAAAGACTGCTCACGGAGTTTCGCGCCGAGCGTGATCGGCGGGAACAATCCGAAAAAACACTTCGTCTGGTGGAAAGCCGGTTGGAAGAGAGCGAGAAGCTACTGGCGAAGCACTACCAAGGCACCTCTGCCAGCCGGTTGACGCGTCGCCCGCCCAAGTTGCCGTCAGGGGCGACCGGAAGCGGCCAATTACCGTTTTCTGCAGACCTGCCCGGCGTGGGGGGCCGGCCGGCTGCCGATCCCGACACGGGCTTGCGCTGGGAGCGGCGCATCGAGCCGCAGCAATAGAGCCCTAGTATTTGGCCGCACTGGCGACTGCTGGGGGCAAGTTCCCAAGGTCGAAGTACTGGTCCACCCCAAACCACTTCGTACGTAGTCAGCCTGCCCGACGCGGGCGGCTAGGTTTGGGCTTGGGCAGCAATCGGGCCGTCATAATCGCCGTGGCAAATTGTCCAGGTCTCTTCTCCTGAATAGAATAGAGAGGACAATTTGGCGTTTCATTCGCTAAACCGAAGTGGTCCCTTGGTGGGTTCAATGACGCCGCCGGGAGCCAAGCTCTAATTCAAAAATGGCCTGCACCCATCCCGCCAATTGCAGTGCCCGACAATAGCCATCTCACCTAGAATACCGTTGCCCGCAGCCACCATTGCGGGACCTTAAACGACCGCTCTGATTTCGTTGACGGCACTCATGGTTATCGAACGTAGATCCTGGATTCCTGCCTGCATCAACCACATCGGCCGGCGCTCAAGCGCCGCTTTAGGCTGCGTCTTGGCATTGGTAATCGCGCTCGTCGGTTGCTCGGAAGACACCAAGATACGCGTGTATCAAGTTTCCAAGGCGGATGCTGGCAAAGATCGGAGTTCGTCGGCCGCTGCACAAGCCAAAGAGCAGAGGATGTTGGCGGCAATCATTCCCGCCGACAACGACGCTTGGTTCTTCAAGTTTCGAGACGTGCCGGAGAAAGTCGAGCGGCATGATCACGAATTTCGGCAGATCGTCGAATCATTTGACGTTGCCGACGGCAGGCCCGAATGGAAGTTGGCCGACGGTTGGACGGAGCGGAAGGCACAAGATGGCTTCACCTTTGTCCGGTTGGTCAACGAAGACGAGGGGTTGGAGGCGACCGTGACGCGGTTGACAGGAGCACCCAGCGGCGACGCGGATGCCTGGCAGGACTACGTCCAGGTCAACGTGAATCGTTGGCGGAGACAGTTGACGTTGGGCGAGCAGGAATGGGACGAGATGCAAGCCGATTTGGAGGAATCTCCGCAGTTGTCGACTGACTCGGCCAAAGCTTACTTTGTCAGTTTGCGTGGACAACTAACGGGTGGTGGCATGCGACCACCCTTTGCCTCTCAGGCCGGACCGGCGGCTCCCGCAGCCGGCAATGAGACCACGGCGCCGAATGTTCCCGCCAAGCAGAAGTTGTCCTATACCGTCCCCGAAGATTGGCAAGAATTGGATGTATCCACCTCGCAGTTCCGTTTGGCGGCGTTCCGAGCGGGTGAGTCGGAAATCACCGTAGTCGCCGCGGGAGGCGACATCGAAACCAATATGGGCATGTGGATGCAGCAAGTTGCCATCGAACCGACTCCCGAGGCCAGCCAAGCTATTCTGCAGGCGGCAGAGCAATTGAGCGTGGGAGACGCGCAGGGGAAAATCTACTTTATCGATGGATCGGAAGCCGAAGGCAATCAGTCGATCTTAATCGCCGATGTTCCATGGGATAACGGACAGTCGCTGTTTATCAAACTCAAGGGTGATGCTGAGCAAGTCCAGGCCCAGCGTGATGCCTTTCTTGAATTCGTTCAGTCCATCAAATAGCTAGTTGAGGTAACTCATGTCAGCTGGAACTTGGTCTTCACCAGCGGCCGCTCAATCGAGTGTTCGTGACCGGACTGCGTCGTCGTTGCCGTATTTGATCTTGAAGGCACTGGGCTCGTTGAAGATCACGGTCACTATGTTCGCGCTGGGCATTTTGTTGGTGCTCATCGGAACGTTGGCCCAAGATGAACTGACCCTGGCCGAGGTGAAGCGAATCTACTTCAACGCGTGGTGGACCATTGTGCCGCTGGACGTTTTCGTCCCCGTGACGCTGTTGGAACACGCCGAGCCGTATCCCGGGCGTTTTCCTTTCCCTGGTGGAGCCACTATTGGATTGGTACTGCTGGTCAATCTGATCGCCGCCAAGACAACTCGCTTCAAGGTGCACGCCCAGGGTCTGCGGATGTGGGGAGGACTACTAATATCAGCCCTCGGTGGCGCTTTGGTCACGACCGTGATTGTCAGCGGTCATGCGGCCAATGGGCTCCAAGGTAAGCCTCCCATCTCTTACGACACGCTGTGGAACTGGTTGAAGGCGGGCTTTGTGGTGATCAGTTTGGCCATGACCGGTTACGCCACATTTAGCCGCAAGTTGCCGCCGTTGGCGCGGGTGCTGTCATGGGTTTTTGCTGTCGGCGCAATAGCCGTGTCGACGACGTTGTTGTTGGGCGGCGAATCCGTCCGGTTAGATGATCCAGGACTCCGCATCGTCTGGCAATTGTCACAGGCTTCCATCGCCTCGATCGTGTTGTTGATTGGCCTATGGTGCCTGTTTGACAAACGGGGAGGAAATGTACTGATTCATATCGGTGTGGCCCTGCTGATGGTGGGCCAATTTGTCTTCGGTGACCGTCAAGTCGAGCAGCGGCTGAACGTCGTCGAAGGTGACTCGACCAACATGGTCTACATCCAGGACGAAGTTGAATTGGTGGTCGTGGATCCCAGTGACCCGGAACAAGACTCGGTGGTTGCGATCCCCGAAGCCCGCATTCGGCGAGCCTTGCGCCGGGGTGGAACCATCGACGACGACGCTTTGCCCTGCAAGATTCAAATCGACCGGTGGATGAAGAACAGCCGCTTGCTGCGGGTGAATCCAGATGAAGAAAATTTGGCCACGGTGGGCATGGGATTAAACGCGACCGTGGAAGAGACCAAAGCCTACGGCGCGGCGGAATCGAGCCGCCTGAACATCGCATCGGCCTACCTGACACTCATTGATCGAGAGTCCAGCGAGCCAATCAACACGATTTTGGTCAGCCAGCACATCAATGATCCCAAGCAGATCTATGGCATGGGTACGGACATTGCCGAGCAAGTCGACATCAATGGCAAACGCTTTGAAGTCGCCTTGCGCTTTCGGCGGGACTACAAACCCTACTATGTCCATTTGAAAGACGTCGAACGTATCAACTACAGCGGCAGCGACACTCCGCGCGATTATTCATCGCGGATTGTGATCACGGACAAAGGCAGCGGCGCTTCGATTGAAGAACGTACCTGGATGAACAATCCCATTCGGTATCAAGGTGAGACGTTTTATCAGAGCCAGCATTATCCGGTGCAATTGGATGATGGATCGATGGGCGAGGCGACGGGATTGCAGATTGTCGAGAACGCTGGTTGGGTCATTCCTTATGTTTGTTGCATGATGGTCATGGTTGGCATGTTTGCTCACTTTGGTTCCACCTTCAACCGCTTTGCTGCGCGCCATAGCCGACTGGCCATCGCAAACCAGTCCTCGGCGCAGCCCGTTAGTGGCTGGCAGCGTATCGTTCCGCCGCTGATCTGCGTGGGGATCGTGGGAACGATTGCCGGCTACTACCTCAAGCCTAGTCGCATCAACGGCACACAAATCGACTGGGAGACGATAGCTCGACTACCTGTGCATCACGAAGGACGTGTCAAACCTGTAGATACGGTCGCACAGAACGTGCTTCAAGTGCTGAGTGAGCCGGTGTTCGGTGGACGGCCTTATGTGGTCGACGACGAAGACAATAAGCGCAGCCAAACGGAATGGTTGGTGTCCGCCATGGCGGGTCAGGATTGGGTCCGCGAAGCCAAGGTGTTTCGGATTTATGCCAAGGAAGTACGTGATATTTTCGCTGTCGAGTTCCGTTCCAACTACCGTTACTCCTACGCCGAACTGGAAGGAAAACGCGAAGCGTTTGACATCGAATTGGAGCCTCTCCGCGAGAAGTCCCGCACCGGCGAACCGCTGGATTTTCGGGAGCAGAAGCTCTCGCAGATGTATAACAAACTGAGAACATTCGACTTGCTGGTGGCCGCCTATCAGGAGCCAAACTTACCGCTGCCCTCCGATACGGATCCGCAAACTCTTAGCCAACTCTACCGAGATTTTGATGCGGAGAAGAGGTTCATCGCGCGAATTGATGAGATGCACCCCCCGGCGATGATTCCGCCCACCGACGAACCGGATGAGAATGGGCTGATCGAAGCTCCGTGGCAGTGTTTTCGCTCCGCGGCCTTCGATTCGATCTTGAGTTCCTTGCAAGAAGAAGGCGTTAATCCGGCCACGGTGGCGTTTGGCGAGATGCTGGCAGGCGTCGAGGAGGGCGATGGTCGAGCCACCAATCAGGCGGCCCGCAAGTTGACTAAAGCCGTTGCCGAGTTGCCGGCTGCCGCGCCATTCATCAGCAAAGTTTCAACCGAGCGCTGGCTCAACAAATTCAATCCGACCGCTCAAGGCATCTTGTTGTATTTGATTGTCTTGATCGCCGGATTCGCCACCTTGGCCACGTACTCGCCCGGCGTGCGCCGAACCACGTTCTGGTTGTTGGTGGGAGTGTTTGTCATTCATACCATCGCTATTCTGGCGAGAATGTACATCTCGGGTCGCGCGCCCGTTATCAACCTGTATTCGTCTGCGGTGTTTATCGGCTGGGCATGCGTGCTGTTCTGTATCGTGCTCGAGTTGGTCTACCCGTTTGGCTTCGCCAACTTGGTTGGCGGGTTGATTGGCCTGATCACGTTGTGCATCGCTCGCAGCCTGGATACCAGCGATACTCTGCACGTACTGGTGGCCGTGTTGGATACTCAGTTTTGGCTGGGGACACACGTCGTAACGGTAACTGCTGGCTATGCCGTCACGTTGCTGGCAGGCTTGCTGGGCATGGTAGCTCTGGTGCACCGCATGGTCACCGCTTATGACGGCACGCCGGCCGACAAATTGCCCGCCGACTCCAAGCAGGTGCAGGATGTGCTGTATCGCATGAGCTATGGCGCGGTGTGCTTCGGAATCTTGTTTAGCTTCGTGGGCACCGTGCTGGGTGGTCTGTGGGCAGACGACAGCTGGGGACGATTTTGGGGCTGGGATCCCAAGGAAAACGGCGCGCTGATGATCGTCATGTGGAATGCGGTCGTGCTGCACGCCCGGTGGGATAAGCAAGTCGGGGCCAGGGGCTTTGCCATCTTGACGGTCCTGGGCAATATCGTCACCGCCTGGTCTTGGTTTGGTACCAATCTGCTGGGCATCGGATTGCACAACTATGGCTTTAGCAAGAGTGTGGCCTACACGCTGGTTATCACCGTGGCCATCCACCTGCTGCTCATTGGCGCCAGCCTGGCAACCAGTCTTGTGCTGACAAGATCCCGCGCTCGACTGCAAGCGTGAGCGATTCACCACCGGAATCATCGTCGTCTTCACCCTGGTGGGGGCGGCTCCAGGTTGTCCTGGCAGCCATGCTGTGGAGCACCAGCGGTTTTTTCGCCCAAGCTCCCTGGTTCGAAGCCTGGCCGGAGTCGGTCCGAGGTCTGATGCTGGCCTTTTGGCGCAGCGCGTTTTCGTTGCTCGTGCTCGCGCCGATGATCCGGCGTCCCTGCTGGCGCTGGCCCATGCTGCCGATGGTACTGTGCTTTACGATTATGGTCTGGTCCTACATGTCCGCTATGGTGCACGGACCGGCGGCCAACGCGATCTGGCTCCAGTACTTGAGTCCAGCCTGGGTGCTGCTCGGTGGCGTATTGCTGCTGAAAGAGCAGGTTGCCCGAGCCGATCTGAGAATGTTGGCCTGCTGCCTAACCGGCGTGCTGCTGATCTTGGGAATGCAGATCCGCCACGGTAGCGGAATTTACGCGGCCGCTATGGGCATCCTGTCAGGCGTGACCTTTGCCGGAGTCGTGTTGGCGTTGCGGCAGATGCGCGATGTCGATACGGCGTGGTTGATCACTTTAAATCACGGCGCAACGGCCGTGCTGTTGTTTCCATGGGTGTGGCAACGCGAGGAGCAAATCGCTCCTGCTAGCTACGCTATCCTCGGGCTGTTTGGCGTATTTCAAATGTCGCTTCCCTACATCCTCTTTGCGCGAGCGCTGCGCAGCACGCCCAGTCCCGAAGCATCGGTATTGACGCTCATCGAACCCGTGTTGGTACCGATCTGGGTGTACGTCGCCTGGCATCATCATGCCAGTTACATTCATCCGCCCTGGTGGACCTGGGTGGGAGGCGGTTTGATTCTGACCGGCCTGCTCAGCCGCTACGTTCCGCTGTTGATACGCGAGACTCGCAATCGAAAACGCAAGTGATGACCAATCACGAGTGTTAATTTTCTCCGACGTATCGGATTCGCATGAGCGAGCCCGTGTTGTCCTGAAATTTTTGATCGACGACCCAAGCATTGCGCAGTAGCACGTACAGGCTGCCATCGGGTGCGAACCGCATGTCCACTGGTCGCCGCAGTCCTTCGGCGAATGTGACTGCCGACGAAGGCGCGGACGGGTCCAGCGCCTTGATCCATCCATGCACAAAGTCGGCGAAGAAGTAGCGTCCACGATACGCGGCCGGCCACGTTCCTTGGTCGCTCGAAAAGTCACCCCCAGAAATCGAAGCTTGCGGGTAAATGTGAATGGGTCCCGTAACGCCCGATCGATCGGTGGGACCATGATCTACGACTGGCCAACCATAATTGGCTCCGGCCTTGCCACGATTGATCTCTTCAAATTTGCCGCCAACATCGTTGATGAACAATTCTCCGGTGGAGTCTCGAAACGCGAACGTGAACGGATTGCGGCAACCGACGGCCCAGATGGATTGGTATTTGCCCTCCGTTCGGTCTAGAAATGGATTGTCGCCGGGAATCGTTCCATCGACTTTGATCCGCAACAATTTGCCTTGCAAGGCGTCCAATCGTTGCGCGGGTGTCTTGGCGGTTTGTTCGCCCAACCCGACATACAGCTTGCCGTCTGGGCCGAAGTGAATGGCTCCGCCCTGGTGTCCGGCTGGCACGTTACCGCCAAACAGACTTTGATCATCGCCGGTCAGTAAGATCTCTTCGCTGCCCGGTACCGCCAGGTCTCCATCCGCCGTCAGTCGGCTAATGCGGTGATGTGTATGTGGCTGGTCCGTGACGTAAACCATGTAGACATAGGGATCTTTAGGAAATTCCGGCGGCACCGTGACGCCTATCAACCCTCGTTCCCAGTTGTTCTCCACCGAGATCGTTGCGAAGGGCTGATCCAGCAAATTGTCATCTTTGACGATTCGCAATTGTCCCGCTTGCTCGCAAATAAACACTCGACCATCAGGCGCTACCTCCAATGCTGTGGCGCCTGACAGGCCGGTGGCCACTGTCGAGATTTCGAATCCATCCGGCAGCTCAATGGGTCCGGAGATTCCCGCGCCAAATTTGGCTTCACCGGACCGTAGAGATTCCAGATAAGCAACTAAGTCGGTGAATTCTCGAGGTGAGAGCATGTCTGCCAACCCGGTCGGCATCAACGAAACACTCGTCTCACGCTGATACTCGACGTCAGCGGCGGCAATGTGATGCATTTTGTTGTGTGCATCGACCAGAGAAATAAACTGGTCGTCCATCGTCTTTAGAACACCCGAGTAAGTCTTGCCATCGGCGGTCAATATCAAACTGGTGCGATAACCTTCCACGATTTGCCGCGACGGTTCTAGCAAGGACTCGATCAAATGGGGACGATCGAATTTGCCGCCGATACGACTCAGGTCCGGACCCACTTTGCCGCCGTCGTCGCCAATGCGGTGACAAATAGAGCACTGTGTGCGCCGGTCATCGAAGAACAAACCCTGACCGGCCAGCCGGTCTCCCGTTTGAGTCAGAGCAAACTGTTCCAAAGCGCGGCGCCGACCAGCGACGTCACCAGGTGAAATGGACGCTTGATCCTTGGTTTTAGGATGGTGGTCGGCCGCGAACCGCTCGGCGTCCGCCTGGCTCGTACCCTCCACAAAGCCGATTGTGAAGCTCTGAGGCACCGAATCCAGGAACTTCTGCATCCCAGCGCGTCCAAAGCCCATCACCGTCATCTGCTTTTGCATAGCGTAAAAGCGATCCGGGTGCTCGTCACCTTCCGCATGAGAGAGAACCAGCATGCGCTCGACTTGCGGGTCACCAAAGGCAATCCACTCGGCGTCAGCGATGTCACCGTCGTGATTCTTGGTCAGCGGATTTCGGCCCGCTTCGGCGGTCATCCACCAATCGTTGTCATCGTATTGTCCGCCGGGTGTGCCCTCGTACAACACCCAATACTTGTGTCCGGCAGGCATCTTGGTCATCGTGAAAGTGCAACTGTCGGCAGTAAACGTGTATCGTCCGGCCCACTGACCATGGTCCGATAGTGCGGAGATGACAATGCGTTCCGGCGTCTGCAGCTCGACGATCGTCACGCAAGGATCGGTGGCTTCGTTGGTCGCGTGAAAGTAGTTGCCAGCTTCTTGAAACACCGCATTGGGAAATCCACGATACTCTCCCGCAGCACCGCTTCCGGGCCGCGGATGAAAGCCAAGCCAGTCATGCCCCTGGCGATCAATCATGCTGGACAGACCCGCGCCGACTTTATCCAAGTAATACACGGCAGACGGTGTTTCGATGCGATAGCATTCCAAATCGCCAGCGGACGTATCGCGGGCAGACTCAACCAAGCGAACGGTGCCCGGCTGCAGGTCGCTAGGAGGCAGCTCTCGGAGTTGGCCAACGCTGCCGGTGGACGAACTGTCGTTGGTCGATGATCTCGCGTCGGCGCCTGAACTGTTGGACGCATCTTCTTCGTCGCTGGTGCGGTAGTGGACCATCAATGCGGGACCCGGCAGCAAAATCTCGATACCATGATGTGTGCTGTCCGAATGCAGCCGAAGGGTATTCTCTCCGCGCACCAGCAGGCTTGGATCCACCGCCAGTTGTGAGTAGACGACGCGGTGCTGGTCGCCCTCGGCTATCGGAAAATGCGTTCCATTGAGTGTGAAGTAGTCTTGCACGTCGCCAGCGCCTCCTGTCCAGGCCACGACATTCAGCTGGGCAGACACAATGTCCGTGGGCTCTACGTCCACGTCGATAACGCAGGTTTGGACGCGATCCGCTCTCGACCAAAAAGGAGCGGGCATGTTCTGGGCATCAAACATCGCGACACGTTCACCCGAGCGAGCGGCAATTTCCAGATCCGCTATCGGTGCCGTGCGGTAGACCAGTTCAGCCGGTTCTTCGAAC
>JANQOL010000190.1 GCA_028289675.1 Pirellulaceae bacterium | reverse complement strand
CGCAGGCCCAGCGGCTGAAAGCGTGCGGCGTCGACCGGGTGAATCACAACCTGAACACCAGCCGCGAACACTACGACGAAATCTGCAGCACGCACACATACCAGGACCGATTGGATACGCTGGGCGCGGTCCGCAATGCCGGCCTGGAAGTTTGCTCAGGCGGCATCGTGGGAATGGGCGAGACCGATGAGGACATCGTGAAGATGGCCTTTGAACTGCGCGACTTGAAAGTGGAGTCGCTGCCGGTCAACTTTCTTAATCCGATCGACGGCACGCCGCTGGAAGGCATCAACCAGCTCAACCCCCGGCGTTGTTTGAAGATCCTGGCGCTGTTCCGCCTGGCCAGTCCCCGAAGCGAACTCCGGATTGCCGGCGGCCGCGAGATTCATCTTCGCAGCTTGCAGCCTTTGGCCCTCTACGCGGCCAACAGTCTGTTCGTGGGCGACTACCTGACCACCAGTGGCCAGGATGCCAACGCCGACTACCAGATGATCACCGATCTGGGATTTGAAGTCGTCACGATGTAGGACCAGGTCAATACTGTTCGACCGATCCGCAGAATTGCTTCAACTTCCGCGCACGCAAAAGGGGAGACTCCCATCACGGGAATCTCCCCATTGCGATTAGCTTTCAGCTTTCGGTCTTACTTGGCGACCTTGAAAGCCTTGTCGAACTTCTTGCCAAAGACCAGGTCGATCTTGTTGGCGGCACCAGAGGCTTTGCCTTTGCAGTTGTTGCAGCAGAAGGCGACCTTGGCACCATCAATGTCGATGGCCGTGCTGGCGTTGACCTTGCGGCCGGCCAGCGGGCAAGCGGTTTGCTTGGCTTGACCGGTTACGACCAATTGGTGGTTGGCCTTGGCGGCAAACTTGGCCGTATTGCCGGCAAAGGCATTCGGGCAGTTGTCGCAGCAGAAGAAGACCTTGCCGCCCTTGTACTCGGCGCTGCTGGCGGCCTTGACGGCTTTGCCAGAAACCGGGCACTTGGCTTTCGAGGTATCGGCTTCGGCGGCCATCAGCAGGCCAACGCTTCCGCACAACAGCGACAGAGCAATCAAATAACGCATGGGAGTTTCCTTCTAAAGAATGAATTCGTAATCAACGTTGAAGCGTGAATGTGCGCACAGAGAGGCGCGCACAGCGAATCAGAGCAGACGCACTTCGAGCGTCAGTTGCGCCAGATGCACAGCCATTGCTGTGGGCGCTTGCCGGAATGCGAGACCGACGTCGTCTCGCTGGCTGATGGATACCGCGTCGCATCCGGGTGGACGGCTGCCAAGGTGGCAACCACCACGGACGGCTGAACGGTCTTCAGTTGGAAGGTCACCGGCTTGGCGGGGGTTGCCGGCGGAAGTTGTTGCACATCGCAGCAACAATCGACTGCGGCCACTTGCTGTTCCGCAGTTTCCTCTTCTTCCCCCGCGCACTTGGGGCAAGCCGGGGTTGCTTCAACAGGTGCCTTGGGGGCACAGCAACTCTTCACTTCGACGACAGCCACGTGACACTGACCACAACACCCAGAGTCGCCCGTGGCGGCTTGCGCAGCGACAACCGGAACCTGGCCCATCAGGGTCAGGCAGGTGGCCAGAATGACCAGCCAGCGTTGGTATCGCGGTAATCTGCGCATGTTGGGTGGGTTAGGGTCCGGGATTCCAGTCGTATGTGGAATCCTAGTGCCCAAGTGGGGCTAGATCAACTCTGAAATCACCTGGGGATGCTCGACCAGGTACTGCGGGCGACCGTTGGGATCGTTGATGGTCGTTGTCTTCGGGTTGATGCCCAACTGGTGGTAAATTGTGGCGTAAATCTGCTGCAGATGCACCGGGCGCTCCGCCGGACGTTCGCCGCGCGGGGTGGTGGAGCCGATCACCTGACCGGTTCGCAATCCGCCGCCGGCCAACAGCCAGAAGGCGGCGCCCGGCCAATGGTCGCGGCCAGCGGTTTTGTTGATGCGCGGGGTGCGGCCGAACTCACCGGACATCACCACGATGGTGTCTTCCAGCATGCCGCGGGCTTCCAGGTCTTCCAGCA
>JANQOL010000189.1 GCA_028289675.1 Pirellulaceae bacterium | reverse complement strand
TGCTTCAACTCCCGATAGAACGCGCTGGCCCTCGGCCTCGGGTCGGCCTTCTCCGCCGCGAAGTCGGCGCTCACCTGCTGGAACGTCTGCTTAAAACACGACTGCGTCTCCTGTTCATCCAGCCCAAACTCTCGCTGCACCACCTCCCTTGCCCATTGCTGCCCGCCCAGGCCAAACGCCCGCCGGCAGACAGCGACTTGGTTTTCGGTGGGAGTGAACATTACTGGGGCGGGCTGAAAAAGGGTTACGGGAAGATGCCGCCTGGCAACATAAGTTGGTAAATAAAAGCGACTTTCAATGAAGTTATTGGAAGGTTACCAACTTCGTCCGCAAACGCAAGGAATTATTGAGGAATTATTTGCCTATTACCAGGACATCCTCGTAAGCCATGTTCCACTAAACATTTGCAATTAAAAATAAATTCGATGGCACTTCGAAATCTGCACACTCGGCGTCTGCGGAAGACCATGGCTCGAACAAGGCGTTGCCGTTGGGGGTGCCTGGCGGCTTGGATTGATCCGCCGACGGGTCCCAGACCGTGCATCACGGGCGACCGGAAATTTGCTTGAATGGCGGTTCAGCGATAGACTTTGGGCATCGGGGTAGACCTATTTTCCGCACTTCTAATTCGGAGCAGATGAATGCGTACTTTTCATGGTTTGCTGGCGCTTGGTCTGGTGGCTTTGGTCGGGCCGATGGTGTCCGCGCAACAGAACAGCGCGATTGACACTTCGTTTGTGACCCGTGAGTTCGTGGCGGCGGTTGTAGTGCGTCCGCAGCAGTTGCTCAATCGTCCGCACATTGCCCCATTCGCGGGTCAACTGGTTGCCCAGGTCGAGGAGAAGGCACCGTTTGCGGCCAAGGACGTGGATACGGTGGTGGCGCTGTTCCCCGCCGACCCGGATTCGTTCGACAAGCAGATGGCCATCTTGATCAAGCTGACGGCTCCGTATGACAAGCAGAAAGTGCAAGGCGTTCCGACCGGAACCCATGCTGGCAAGACTTACTACAAGCTGGGTGGCGACGCCCCGTGCGTGTACGCCCCCAATGGAACGACGCTGGTGTTAGCGCAAGAGGATGCGTTGAAGCGGATCCTGGAGTTGCAGAAGCCGGGCGGTCCGCTGGTGGAAGCGTTGGGCAAGATTGACCGCAGCATGTCGGCCAACGTCGTGTTCACCATGGAGCCGCTTCGCCCCTTGGCCCAGGCTGCCATTCAAAACGATCCGCCGGAAGGTCCGCTGGCCGCGTATGCGAAGGTTCCCGAGTTGCTGGAAGTGGCTGAGTTGGGACTGGGCGGCAAGACCTACGACATCACGCTGACGCTGAGCGGCAAGGATGCGGCGGCCGGCAAGCAACTGCACGCCATGGCCAACCACGCCCTGGCATTGGGCAAGCAGATTGTTGGCGCTGCCGCCTTGCAGGAAGACAATCCCACGCAACCCATGGTGGAGAGCGGCAACAAGATTCTGGCCGCCACGAATGTGACCGCCACGGCCAACG
>JANQOL010000179.1 GCA_028289675.1 Pirellulaceae bacterium | reverse complement strand
ATGCACATCGATCTGCCGCCGTTGGCCACCGTCGTCCTGAAGCCGGCCTGAGGCGGAGGCGGTCATCCGGTATAGCACCAGGCCAGGTTTCAATCTGCGAAGAGCCGCCGCGTTACACTTGAACGCTTTCTTCGCAGCAGGAACCCGGACTAGGTTCATTCGCCGACTGCAGCTGCCCAGCATCCGAATTGAAACTTGAATTGCCCTGGCGTTTCTTGGGGATCGGTCCTCGTGACCGGGGGCGAGTGTGGTACAGTGTCGTCGGCGCCGCCTGCCACGTTCGTATTCTGAGGTCTCCGGTATGCTCCAGTCTGGTTCGCTACGGCTCGTATTGTGCCTGGCAGCGGCATTCTCATCGCACGTCTCCGTAGCTTTGCATGCGGAGCAGCCAGATGGTCTGACGACTTGGGTCGATGATCAACTGCCCAGTTTGATGCAAGTGTATGTCCACTTGCACAGCCATCCAGAAGTCTCCTTTGAAGAGCAAAAGACCGCCGCTTATGTGGCTGAGCATTGGCGTTCGTCCGGCTATGAAGTGACTGAACAAGTTGGCGGTACGGGTGTCGTGGCCGTGCTACGCAATGGATCTGGACCAACGGTGATGCTGCGCACCGATTTAGACGCCTTGCCAGTTACGGAAGCGACGGGGCTGCCCTACGCGTCCCAAGTCAAAGTGGTTTCGGATTCGGGCACACCAAGTGGCGTGATGCACGCTTGTGGACACGACATCCATATGACGAATCTCATTGGTGTGGCTCGCTTTTTGGCCGAGCACCGGCAACGGTGGAGTGGGACGTTGATGTTGATCGGGCAGCCCGCGGAAGAACGGGGAGCCGGCGCGACAGCCATGTTGGAAGATGGTCTGTTTCGCAGATTTCCTAAGCCTGATTTTGCGTTGGCGTTGCATTGCGAGAGTGCCACTCCCGTGGGGCAAGTGGCTCTCAGTCCAGGATATTCTTTGGCCAACGTAGATTCGGTAGACATTGTGGTCAAAGGTAAAGGAGGGCATGGATCCGCGCCCGAATCCACCATTGATCCCATCGTTCAAGCGGCCGACTTGGTGATGTCATTGCAAACCATCGTCTCCCGGGAAGTCAAACCCAGTGAGCCTGCGGTCGTGACCGTGGGAGCCATTCATGGCGGTACGAAGCACAATATCATTGGCGACTCCTGCCATTTGCAATTGACGGTTCGCAGTTATACCGACAACGTGCGGCAACAGGTTTTGTCAGCCATTAAGCGCAAGGCGCTGGCAATTGCCGAGGTCTATGGCGCACCGGCGCCGGATATCACGTTGTCCGAAGGAACACCGGCGCTCAAGAACGATGAAGAGTTGACCAGCCGAGTCACGAACAGCTTCCGTCAAGTCTTGGGGGCAGACAATGTGTTGCCTATGGAGCCAGTGATGGGTGGGGAAGACTTCAGCCAGTTTGGACTGGCGGGAGTGCCCATTGTCATGTACCGATTGGGAGTGATTTCGCCCGAGCGAATCCGCCGCTATGCCGCACTGGGGCAGCTGCCGCCATCGCTGCATTCTCCAACGTTCTATCCAGACGCCGAAGGTGCGCTGCGAGTTGGCCTGCTGTCGATGGTCGCTGCTACTTTGGACTTGATGCCCACTCCTTAAGTGGCAATTGCCGCTCGAATGTGCTTCGTCCGGCTTAGTATCAGACGCTGGTGAGCTAAATGTTCCAGGGGAGGCGAACTGTGGATTCTGCGGCATCACGGACCGCTGGCACCGATCTGTTGCTGTTGGACGGTGGCCTGGGCACACAGCTGGAAGCCAACGGATGCGATATTGGAGGGCGATTGTGGTCGGCGGAGTTGCTGCGGAAACGGCCAGACGAAATTCGTAAAGTTCATCGCCAGTTTCTGCAGGCGGGCGCGGACGTCATCGCGGCCGCCAGCTACCAGGCCAGTATTCCAGGATTCTTGAACGCCGGCTTGTCTCGATCCGAGGCCGAATCGCTCTTGCGGTTGGCGGTGCAACTAGCCTGCCAGGCCCGCGATCAATTCTGGTCGCAGCACGCGTCCGAGGATCGGCAGCGTCCAATGGTGGCGGCCAGTATTGGGCCCTATGGCGCATTTTTGTCCGATGGCAGCGAGTACCGAGGAAATTACGATCTGCGGCCACAGGAACTAGAGGATTTTCACCAAGATCGCTGGCACCTGCTGGCGGAGGCCGGTCCAGACGTGATGTTTGCCGAGACCATTCCCTCGCGCGTCGAAGCCAACGTGCTGGCGCGTTTAGCGGAGCAGACACCGCACTTGCCGACTTGGATCAGTTTCAGCTGCCGCGATGGGCGGCGTATCGGCGATGGTAATCTGCTGGCTGACTGCGCGTGTGATTTGGAGGGCTATGAGGCGGTTCGTGTGGTGGGCGTCAACTGTGTGGCACCTGAGCTGGTACTTGAACTGATCGGACACCTGCGCTCCGTCAGCTCCAAACGCATCGCTGTCTATCCCAATTCGGGTGAAACTTATGACATCGATTCGCAGAGTTGGAGGGGAGACGCCCAGCTCGATGATTTCGCAAGTGCCGCCCGAGAATGGTACGCTGCGGGAGCCACATTGGTAGGCGGTTGTTGCCGGACAACACCTGACCACATTGCAGCGATGCGCAAGGTGCTTTGCTAGAGTAGTGAGCGAGTTGGCCGTACTTGAACCAGCTTGAGCGGTCTTGGCGAGGGCGACGGGTTGCGAAAGTTGTCTCGAACCACGGAGTGCGCTGGCGAATGTTTAGGTTGTTCATTCCTGAGAGGAAGGCATGTTGATTTTGCAGAAGCTGATGCGGCTACCATCATGGTCTCAATGTCGGCACATTGCTGGCATCGTCTGTTGTGGCGTTGCACTTTCCATTTTGCTGCCTGACGAAACTCGTGCCGACGATGTCAGATACAACGTGTTGCTGATCGTGGCCGATGATCTGACGGCCAACGCGCTTTCTTGCTACGGCAGCCAGGTGTGCCGGACTCCGCACATCGACGCCTTGGCCGCACAAGGTACGCGGTTTACGCGTGCTTACTGCCAAGGTACGTACTGCGGACCATCACGAGCCTCGTTTCTTTCCGGATACTATCCACACGCAACGGGAGTGTTGAACTACGTCAGCCCCAGAGCCGCAATTGGCCAGCGTGCTACGTTGCCGGAGTATTTCAAGAATGCGGGCTACTATACGGCACGTGTCAGCAAGATTTTTCATATGGGAGTGCCGGGTGACATCGAGCGTGGCGCGGATGGCGCGGATGATCCACAATCCTGGTCGGAGCGCTTCAACAGCCAAGGTCCCGAGTGGCAGGCGGCCGGCGAAGGTGAAACACTGGAAGGCAACCCGGATGGTCGCAAGCCCGTGATGGGTGGAAATACGTTTGTTGTTGTGCGCGCGGACGCCGGCGACTTGGGCCACTCCGACGGCAAAACGGCAGCCAAGGCTTGCGAATTGATCGAGCAACCGCGTGATCAACCGTTCTTTATCGGTGTGGGCTTTGTCCGGCCGCACGTGCCCTTCGTGGCACCTCGCAAGTACTTTCAGCCGTTTGTGGCCTCCGAATTGAGTCTGCCTCCCAAGTTGCCGGACGATTGGGATGACATTCCTCGGCTGGGCATCAACTACAAGACGTCGAAGAACATGCAGATGAATCCTGCGCAGCAGCGTCGGGCACTGGCGGGCTACTTTGCATCCGTGGCCTACGTGGACGCTCAGGTTGGCAAGGTTCTGGCGGCGCTGGAGCGTTCCGGTCAGGCCGAACGAACGATCGTCGTCTTTACGAGCGATCACGGTTATCACCTGGGAGAACATGATTTTTGGGCGAAGGTGAGTTTGCACGAAGAGTCGGCGCAGGTACCGCTGATCGTGCGTATGCCGGGGAAACCTGCTGCCGTCTGCGATTCATTGACCGAACTACTCGATCTGTTTCCAACGCTGGCCAGCTTGTGCGGCCTTCCCGTGCCGGAACGTTTGCAAGGAAAAAACATCGCCGCCATGCTGGACGATCCGAAGTCGACCGTGCGGCAAGCAGCCTTCTGTGTCAATGGCAAAGGGTTTTTGCTGCGTGAGGAGGACTACGCGTACTTGCAGTACCGTGAGGATGCCTCTGGTGGCATGGAGTTGTTTGACATGCGCAGCGATCCACAGCAATATCACAATCTGGCCGAACAACCCGAGCACCAGCAGAGGGTGGCCGAGTTCCAAGAAAAACTAAAGTTGAAATTGGCCAGTGTCCGCAACAACGACTTGAAGGAAGCCGACTAGTCAGGGAGCTTGCGGTCAGGCCGTTTCGGCCACCTGAGTGACACTTGCGCTTCGGTTGGTACAAGACGTGTTGGTGTGATACGAATTCGTTCGTGTGGTAAAGACTCGAAAGTGCCGCTGTCCAGCTAGTCTTGCCAGGACGTTTCGCGGTAGGATGAAATCGGCGGCCTGCGTTGCTTGGCGCTACTCGAACTGACGGACCGTCCGATGGCTTAACGAATTTGACGCTACGTACGCGCGATCCGCTATCTCTAGGAATTGGCGATTGAAGAAGGTAATTCTGACAACCTTAAAACTGGGTATCCCGGCGTGCTTGTTTGCCTACCTTCTGTGGCGCGTCGACCCGGAAGACTATCGCGTATTCTGGAATCAACCCAAACGCTGGGAACGGCTGCTGATGGCGGAGCTGACCGCACTGTTGGCGGTGTCGTTGACATTCGTGCGCTGGCGGGTGCTGGTACGGGCTTTCGACATTCCGTTCAGCTACCGTGAAGCATTTCGTCTGGGCTTTCTAGGTTACCTGCTCAAT